>JAFAHP010000137.1 GCA_019237175.1 Alphaproteobacteria bacterium | reverse complement strand
GTGCTGGGGCGCTACGGACGGCTCGACATCCTGGTCAACAACGCCGGCGCGCCGCAGGGTGCGGACCGCAACGAGATCGAGGACGTGCCGGTCGAAGCCTGGGACCGCGCGATGGGCGTCAACGCCCGCGGTGCATTTCTGATGTCGCGTGCCGTCGTCCCGGCGATGCGCCAGGCACGCTGGGGCCGCATAATCAGTGTCTCTTCAAAGGCAGCCTTCCGGCCCGGGCGGCATCGCGCGACTTACGCTGCCTCCAAGGCTGCCATCGTCGGCTTCACCAAGTCGCTGGCCTTTGACCTGGCACCATTCGGGATCACCGTCAACGCTGTTTGCCCAGGTCCAATCCGCACGTCGCGGGCGATCAGCACCAACCGGCGTGAATATGGCGACGATGTCGAAGTCGGCTTCAGGGAGCGCGCCAAGGCGATCCCGGTCGGCCGCTTCGGCACCCCTGACGAGGTCGCGGCGATGATTGCCTTTCTCGCCTCGGAGCAGGCAGCTTTCGTCACCGGCCAGGCAATTGGCATCGATGGAGGATGGTGAAATGAAGCGGATCGACATCACCGCATATGGCGCGCCGCAGGAGGTGGCGAATTGCGTCGAGGTGCCGGATGTCGGCACCCCCGGTCAGGGCGAGGTTGTGTTCGACGTGCTCGCCTTTCCGATCAACCCGGCCGATGTCTCGTTCTGCCGCGGCAGCTATCGCCTGCGGCCCTCGTTGCCGGCGACACCCGGGGCGGAATGCGTCGGCCGGGTCGCGGCGGCGGGCGCCGGCATTGCCGGGCTGCGGCCGGGCGATCTCGTTGTCAACATGCAGCGCGAGAACTGGGTGCAGCGTCGCCGAATCCGCGGCGAGGACGCGATCCCAATCCCGTCGGGCCTCGATTTGGCGCAGGCGGCGATGCTGCGCATCAATCCGGCAACGGCGCAGTTGCTGCTTGAGGACCACGTCGCTCTTTCACCCGGGGACTGGGTGATCCAGGACGTCGCCAACTCGGCTGTCGGGCGCCACGTGATCGCGCTGGCCAAGGCGCGCGGCCTGCGCACGGTCAATGTCGTGCGCCGCGACGATGTCACGGCGGAACTGCGGGCGCTCGGCGCCGATGTCGTGCTCAAAGACGGGCCCGATCTCGCCGAGCGCGCGCGGACTGCGACGGGTGGCGCGCCGATCCGCCTCGGCATCGATGCGGTCTCGGGCGAGGCTTGCCGACGCATCGCCGACTCAGTCGGCGATGGCGGCGTGGTGGTGAGCTACGGCTCGATGTCGGGCGAGGACCCGGCCATCGGGCGTGCCGCCCTTAACACGCGCGGGGTCAGTTTGACCGGCTTCAATCTCGGCCGTGGTCTGGCAAAGCGCACGCCGGCTAAGGTGCGGGAGATCTACGTCGATCTGGCCCACAAGATCGGCGACGGTGTGCTCAAGGCCCCGATCGATTCCTTCTACCCGATCGAGGACATCAAGGCCGCATTGATCCGTGCCCAGCAGGGTGGCCGCAACGGCAAGGTGCTGGTGCTCCCCAACGGGCCGCTGCAGTAGTCGGGAGCGCCGATCCTGTCTGGCCGGTGTTGAAGCCACCATCGTCGCTGACCAGAAAGGGGCAAGCGGCGGCGATCTCGTCCCCCATTCGCTGGCGAGCGGGCCGACGCGTTCAGCCCGATCATGACGAGTGGCTCCACGCGCAGCGCCAGCCGCCGGCAATGCAATGCCTACGCGGCCGCGATCGGAGCGAAAACAACGAAAATCACACTTTTTGCTATGAAACGATCCCGACCGCACCAGATGACCGCTTGGTACTTCAAGAAGTTGCAGGAAAAATTCGTTACTTAGAGGAACAATGGAATTTTGCTGCCGATCAACGAATTCGCGCAGCCCCATCAATCGAAAAACAATGGAATTTATCCGGCGTGCGAAACCGAAGAATTGTCGTCACTCTTAGGGCCCGAGGCGACCGCAGGAGAGGGTTGGGTTAACCCTGATCCCGCCGGTCGGCGAGGCGCAGGCGGAGCGCGTTGAGATCAGCGGCTCCGGAATCTTGAAGTAAACGCTTCGCCCAGCATCCAAGGGAAACTCGATCAATTTTGGCCGCTCTAACCTGACGTCGGTTTAAACACACCAGAGCCAGAGCGCGCGCGAACCCGATCAGGCCTATCTTGGCCGCCGAGACATGGGCGCGACCGCTGCCGCCGGTGAACGCGCCGTCGCCGGTAAAGAACAGGATGCGTCCTTAACGATTCTCGACCATCGCCGGAAATGACCCCACGCGTCAGGTAAATGCTCGTCGAGCCTCGTCGGATCGCCAGGCCCTCTGGGTTGGGTTGGCTAGGCGCGCTGGAGGCGACGCAGAACGCCGATACCCGTCAGCCCGATGCCGAGCACCGCGAGACTTGACGGTTCGGGTATCTCCGAGAGCGGCGTGGCCAGGAAGCTAAGGCCTGTCCCGTTGTTGAAACCGACGATCTCCCCATGTCGTTAATGCCGTTGGCTTCAAACTCAAAAAGCAATGAGCCGGGCGGATCGATCGTAGTGAAGCTACCGTCGGTGTCGAGGAAGCCGTGCTCCCCTGTGCTGTCGACAAAAGCGCCGACGATCTGTCCCTCATTGTTGATGCCAAGAGCCATTGTCGAAATTGC
>JAFAHP010000063.1 GCA_019237175.1 Alphaproteobacteria bacterium | reverse complement strand
TGGCCGCAACGGCGGCATTCGACTGATGCGCGAACCGAACGAGATCAACATCGGTCGGCTCGTTCGCGAGACCGAGGACGAGCTCTGCGTCTTGGGCTGCCTCGAAGAGGCCGGTTATTGTCGCATCGAGCGCGTCTGCGTCCTCCGAGGCGCGGTTCGCGATGCCACTGCCGCGTTTCTCGCCGTGCTCGACGGCTACACGCTCGCCGATCTGATCGAACCGCGCCAAGCGCTTAGAGACCTGTTGCTCTACCAGCCGCTCGCACCGAGCGCATGATCGTCGGACCGCTTCCTGCCTCTGAAGCCTTTCGGCCCGCCCAATCGAGGACCCGATCGCGAAGGAAACCGCCGGACACGAGTTTTCCGCGATTGTTACTCTTTGGGCGACGAGGGCTGAGCGAGTTTTTAGATTTGGACAGCCGGAATTTTCTGTGGCGAGGACTGGGGGGCTGTCAGCGCGCGGTCGATCTCCTCGATCGAGCGGCGGCTAGTTTCAAAGCCGATGAACCAAAAGGCGAACGCGCCGAGCACATACCAAAAAGCGAAGTAGTTGAAGCCTGGGATCAGCGCACCCAGCGTCGCCTCCGGCTTGACATAATTGGACGAGCCGGCGATCAACGCCAGCCCGGCCGGGCCGATAAACTTGCCGAGATTGCCGATGCCGTAAACAAAGCCCATGCCGCTCCCGCGCAACCGCGCCGGCCACAACTCGCCCATATAGGGTCCGACGATCGAGTAATTGTCGCTGCCAAAAAAGCTCTGCAGCAAAAGCATGACGTAAAATACCGACACGGCGCCGATGAAAGCGCTGTGCAAGTAGCCGGCAAGCGACATGCATACCGCCGCGGTCACGCAGCTAAACACGCCCGCCGGGCGCCGCCCCCAGGCATCCGAGATCCAGGAGCATAAGAACCGCCCCGCGATCGCCGCCACGGCGATCCATATACCCAGTTTCGATGCCTCAGGCGGGGTGATCTTCAGCACCATGACCAGCAAGGTCACCTGCCACAGCGCCAGCCCGACCCCGCCGGTCTGGCTGAGACCGGTCAGCGCCCCGGCGAAGATGCTGCGCGGATATCTGAACAACTCGATCCAGCGGGTGTGCTCGACCGCGGGCGCCACTGCCGGCAAGGCGACGTCTGTGGGATCGATCTCCAATGCCCAGGCGAGCGACCGGCGTGCCTCCTCGGACCGCCCCATGCGCATCAGCCAGTATGGCGATTCAGGGACCCAGGCGCGAATATACAAAGTCAGAAATGCCGGCAGCAGGCCGACGGCAAACAAGCCGCGCCAGCCGATATAGGGTGTGGCAAAGGCCGATAGCAACGCGCCCAGCAGAAAACCCGCGGGCAGCATCGTTGTCGTCAAACCGGTCAGCCAGCCGCGCTTGGCGGTGGGAACGAATTCCTGGATCACCGTAATGTCGACCGAGTACATGCCGGTCACCCCAAAGCCGACAAAAAGCCGGCAGATCACCAAGTAGATCCAGGCGTGCTCCGGGGTCAGCGCCATCGCCCCGGTCGCGAACGAAGTGTTCAGCACCGTGCCGATCATTGCCTTGCGCCGGCCGATTTTGTCGGCCGCCCAGCCCCACAGCAGCGAGCCGAATGGCGCGCTGATCCCCGATGCCAGGAGGATCAATCCTGATTCGCCGAAGGTCAGATGCCAGTCTTTGACGATGAACGCCAAGACAAAGGCGATCAGTCCAAAGTCGAAAAAATCCAGCATATCGCCTATCGTCACGGCACCGGCGATCAGCCATTGGTTCCTGGTCAGTTTCGTTTGTTGTTCCAGTTCTTGCAGCATCGGGCTCCCTCCGACACGCAGCGCGTCAACGTCGGCGGGTTTCCCGGCCGCTGCACGTTGCACGCAGCGTTTTCTACTTCACCTGCATTTCGTGCGTGGTCGCCGGCGGCGCAGTTTGAACGCAGACGTCGAGATGAGTGACCGGCAACTGGAGTATCAGCCCGACGAGGCTGGTGGCGTAGACGACAACCAAGCCGATCGCGACCGCGAGCAGAAACGGATTGAGTTGGCCAGCCGCGCGGTCGAGCCGACGCATCCAGTCCTTTGGCCAACGATGATCTCGTGGGGAGATCGGCTGTATGGCCATTTCGGTCCGTCCTCGCCGTCCAGGCGCCTTCTCCTAGGCCGGCTCCGGAACCGCCTCGGTGAACGCTTCCAACTGGCCGACAGTCTCACGGCCAAAAAGCAGCGGAATAAAAGCGCCGATCGACACCACCACCAAAATCGTGCCGAAGAAGATGGTGGGCGAGCCCGTGTGCGGCGCCATCAAAAACGGCGCCAGCACCCCGGCGAATAGCCGTCCGGTCGATTCTCCAAAAATATGCCCGCGACCGCGCAGCGCCGTCGGAAACTGCTCGGACAGATAGACGCGGGTGGCGGTAAAGGCGGAGAGCACGGTGAAGCCGGTGATCAACCCCCCCGCCATCATCACGATCGCCGCGTGGGCCCCGGCCCGATGCGCCATCAGCATCAGAACGAGGCCCGGCAAGGATCCCGCTAGCGCGTAGAAGATTGTCCAGCGCCGCCCGATGATCTCCATCAGGAACCCGGTGAACGCCTTGCCGGGAATGCTCGCTGCGTACACGATCGTGGCGAGCCCGAAGCTCAGCGACACGGCGGCACCCTGATCGACGAGCGCTTTCGGCAACAGCACGTGGATCAGAAAAGCGGCAATGGCGGCGCAAAGGCCGCTGAGGATGCCGACCACGGTCCAGCGCAGTTGGCCCCGGCTGAACAGGGCCCAATAGCGCGGAAGCTCGTGTCGGGCGGTCTCGATCCGGCTCCCCAGCGCCTCGACCAACAACGGCTGCGTGCGACTGCCAGATCGCGCGATGATCAGATTGACCGCATCGACCGCAGCCTCGACCCGGCCTCGGCGCAGATGCCAGCGCGGGCTCTCGGGAATGATGAGATGAATCAGCGCAGGCGCAATAAAAATGGCCAGCCCGCCCGGCAACGCCATCAGCCGGAAAGCGTTCGGATTGCCGGCGAGTACAAAGCTGACAAACAGCACCAGCGTAAAGGAGGCCGCGAGCGACATCTCATAAAAGGCACCGTAAGTGCGCCGGTGCCGTGCCGGCATCAGCTCGGCGGCGATCGGAAACGCCGCCGAAACGGCGAACCCGCCGCCGAGCCCGGTCATCAGGCGCACGATAATCAGCTGTTCGGCGCTTTGTACCAGCGGGATCAACAACGTGAAGAATGTCGTCGCGATCACGCCGATTTGCATGACCAGCTTGCGGCTCCAATGGTCCGACATCGCGGAGGCGATGAAACCGCCGACGCAGGCCATCAGGGTCGAGGCTACGGCGACAAAACGGATGTCTGTTTCGGTCAAATGAAGTGGATGTTTTGCCAACACGAGCAGCGAGCCGGTGACCGACAGATCGTAGCCTTCGACAAAACCGATGAATCCCAGCACCGCTATAATTGCGAGGTGATAGGCGCTGAACGGGATGTTATCGAGCTTGCGTCCGAGGACATGACTGGCAGGGGCAGACGACGACACACCAATGGTGGGAATTGCCGTCATGGCACGTACTCCCTCCGGCCGGTCGAGCCGAACAGCCAGCCGTCAAGTCAGGCCGCCCTGTACATTGCGCGGGCCATCCGCTTGCCCGACGCCGAGGGTCCGTGGGTCGGACCTTTACCGAGTACCAGCTACCCGCCGCCACGGACGACGTCGTTGCTGCAGACTAATAATCCAGATCAATATCGCCGCGCCAACCATGCGAGACCCTGGGCTCGGCGTCAGCGCCCCTTGTTTGGACGCGGGTAGACAAATTCCTGCGGGGTCACCGGAGCCTGCCGGCGGCGATTGCCTACGATCTGTTTCTCGACCGCTTTACGCCCCGCGTCACGGCGGCGCGGTGAAACAGCAAATCGCCCGGAGCACCGTCCCATTAGCGCGCTTCGTGGTCGAGAGCGTAGCCGGCGGAACGGACGGTGCGCACCAGATCCGGGCCGCCATCGGCGTTGAGCGCCTTGCGCAGGCGGCGGATATGCACATCGACGGTGCGCGCCTCGACATAGACGTCGTGGCCCCACACCGCATCCAACAACTGCTCGCGCGAAAATACCCGTCCAGGATGCTGCATCAGATGGCGCAGCAGCCGGAACTCGGTCGGCCCAAGATGGATCGGCTTGTCCGAGCGCGACACCCGGTGGGCGGCGAGATCCATCGTCACTTCGTCAAACTGCAAGGTCTCCTCGGAAGAGGAGGGCTGGGCACGACGCATCACGGCGCGCAGACGAGCCGCCAGTTCGCGCAGGCTGAAGGGCTTGGCGATGTAGTCGTCGGCGCCGCTGTCGAGCCCGCGCACCCGGTCTGCTTCTTCACCGCGGGCGGTCAGCATGACAACCGGCAGTGCCCGGGTTTGCGGCATCCGGCGAAGCTGCCGGCAGACCTCGATGCCGGAAACCAGCGGCAGCATCCAATCGAGCAGCACAATATCAGGCTTATGTTCGGCGATCCGCACCAGAGCCTCTTCGCCGTCGGCCGCCTCGCTGACTTCAAAACCTTCTTTTTCGAGATTGTAGCGCAATAGGGTGACGAGTGGCGCCTCGTCCTCAATGATCAACACGCGTGGCTTCATCATGCTTGCGCCTGCCCGGGCTGGACGCTCTCGAGGCTCGAATTGTCGCCTTTCGGGCGTTTTTGCGTCAGCGGTGTGCCGTGCACGAGATAGTAAAGATCCTCGGCGATATTGGTGGCATGATCGCCGATCCGCTCGATATTCTTGGCCATGAACAACAGGTGGGTTGACGGGCTGATATTGCGCGGGTCTTCCATCATGTAGGTCAACAGCACGCGGAACAGGCTGGCATACATTTCGTCGAGCTCTTCGTCGCGCATCCACACCGCATAGGCCTTGTCCGCGTCGCGTTCGACATAGGCGTCGATCACATCCTTGACCAACAGCTGCGCCAGTCGCGCCATGCGCGGCAAAGCATAAACCGGCCTCGCAGCGGGAGCTTGGTTGAGCACGATCGAGCGCTTGGCGACATTTGCGGCGTAATCGCAGATCCGTTCGAGATCGCTGGCAATTTTGATCGCGGCCACGATCTCGCGCAGGTCGCGCGCCATCGG
>JAFAHP010000818.1 GCA_019237175.1 Alphaproteobacteria bacterium | reverse complement strand
CTCGGTGGTCGCCGTATCAATGAAAAAAAAACTGCGCACCCATTCACCGGCTGACGAGCGCCAGTTCTCCCAGAGCCCGGCCAAGGCCATCACGCGCCGGTCGCCAAGCGCAATGGCATAGGACTGCTTTTCTCTCGCGATCTTCTTCCACTCATAGAAGTTATCGACAGGCACGAGGCACCGCCGCCGCGGGAACGCTTCGCGGAAGGCCGGCCCGTTCTCGATCCCCTCGCCCTTGGCGTTGATATTCGCGAAGCCGACGTTGATGTTTTCGCCCAGAACGGCACGAGGCCCCAACGCGCCAAGTCCAGGCTGCGCTCGCCGGCCCTGGGGTCAAGCCGGACCACCGGGAGCGGGTCGGTCGGCGCCACATTCCAACCGGGCGGAAAATTCGGGGTCGGCCGCTCGGGAGGGATCGGGAATACAAGCTTGATCTCGCTCACGTCGGAAGGGAGGCGAACGCGGCCACACATGGGGCGGAAGATGAGGTCGCCAATTCCCAGGCCCAAGCGGCTGGACAGCGCGAATGGCCCGTGGCATCGTTGTGAGAACAGAAGAGGAACGTTGAACGCCAGGCGGCCCGCGCGAGATGATCACTTCAGCCGAGCGGCGCTTTTCTGGTCGGCATCCGCATCGCGGTTCCGCCGGCAGGTCTCGGCCAGCGACACACGCAAATCACCGCCTGGCTAGACCGAACTTTGACCGATCTGAGAATTAAACCACTGAAAAGATTCGGCATCGACCTTGTATGGCAGTCATGTAACCTGAGAGATTTAAGTTGATATAGCACGGCTATGGTGATTATGTCGGTGCATGTATGTGGCCGTCGTCCCCAACCGAGGCTCGCCGCCCGCCATCCTGCTACGGGAGAGCTACCGCGAGGCCGGCAAGACCAAAAACCGAACCCTGGCCAACCTGTCCCGCTGGCCCGCCGAGCGCATCGAGCAACTCCGCGGCGTGCTGCGTGGTGACAAACTGCTGCCCGCCGCGGCGGCGGTGGAAATCGTCCGTGCGCTGCCGCACGGCCACGTGCTCGCCGCGCTCGGCACCGCTCGCCGCATCGCGCTTGATGGCGTGCTGCCGCGTCGAGCGCCGCAACGCCGGCGCGATCTGGCGCTGGCCCTGATCGTCGCGCGCCTGCTCGAGCCGGCGGCCAAGCTGGCGACCGCGCGGATGCTGGATCCCGCCACCGCCAGCCATTCGCTGGGCGCGATGCTGGGGCTTGGCCACGTCACCGCCAAGGAGGTTTATGCGACGCTTGACTGGCTGGGCCGGGAGCAGCGCTTCATCGAAGCCCAGCTGGCCCGCCGCCACCTGAGGAACGGTGCGCTGCTGCTCTACGATGTCACCTCCACCTACCTCGAAGGACGTTGCTGCGAATTGGCCCGGCATGGCTACAGCCGCGACCACCGTGGTGACCGGCCGCAACTCGTCATCGGTCTGATGTGCGCGGCCGACGGTCGCCCGGTAGCGGTCGAAGTGTTCGAAGGCAACACTGCCGATCCGGTGACCCTGTCGGCGCAGATCGACAAGCTAAAGCAGCGCTTCCACCTGCAGCGCGTGGTCATGGTCGGGGACCGCGGCGTGCTGACCAGCGCGCGGATCGAGCAGACGCTGCGCCCGGCAGGTCTGGATTGGATCACCGCACTGCGGGCTCCGGCGATCAAGCAACTCGCGGCTGAGGGCGGGCCGTTGCAGCCCTCGCTGTTCGATGACCGCGACATGGCCGAGATCACCAGCCCCGACTATCCCGGCGAACGCTTGGTGGTCTGCAAGAACCCGTTGCTGGCCCAAGAGCGGGCCCGCAAACGCGAGGAGCTGTTGGCCGCCACCGAGAAGGAGCTCGCACGCATTGCCGCCCGCGTGCAGCAGACGCGTCGGCCACTGCGCGGTGCCGCGGCGATCGGCCAGGCCGTCGGCGCGGTGCTGGGACGGCGTCACATGGCCAAGCATTTCCAGATCAGCATCGGCGAGGACGCGTTCAGCTTTACCAAAAACCACCTCAGCATCGCCGCCGAGGACGCGCTCGACGGCATCTACGTGGTCCGTACCAATCTGCCGGCAGCGCAGTGCGATGCCGCCGCCACGGTGCGCGCCTACAAAAGTCTCAGCGGCGTGGAGCACGCCTTCCGCTCGCTCAAGACCGTCGATCTTGAGCTGCGTCCGGTGTTCCATTGGATCGCGCCGCGAGTGCGCGCGCACGTCTTGCTCTGCATGCTGGCCTATTATCTGGAATGGCACATGCGTCAAAACCTCGCCCCGATGCTGTTCGACCAGCCCGATCCAGCAGCGTGCCACGCGCAGCGGGCGTCACCGGTGGCGAAGGCCGAGCCCTCGCCGGTTGCCCACCGTAAGGCCGTCCGCAAACGCACCGACCCGGGCGATGGCGAACCGCTCCCGGTGCACAGCTTCCGTACCCTGCTTGGCGATCTCGCCACACTGACCCGCAATGCCGTCCGCCTCGGGCCCGATCGCCTCACCACCATCCTCGCCATCCCCACCCGGATACAGCAGCGCGCCCTCGATCTTCTTGGCGTCACGCCCACCGCGTAGGCAGATCGACACCACCCGCTGCAAGTCATATCAATGGCTTGACCTTAAAAGAGGGCAAAGTTCGGGCTAACCGCCGGCCGGCTCTGTCCGCAGGTCAACCCCGCGCTTTCGAGAATCGCGGACAGGCGGTCGACTACTGACGCTGATCGTAACGATAATATCGGTCACCGGGGGAATCGGGCCGGGAGCTGCCATAGCCTCGATCGCCGTATTCGTCCCAGTTACGATTGTCACCCCGCTCGCCATAGCGCGCTTGATCGCCGCGGTCGGGCCCGTAATCGCGGCTGTGGCGGTCGGAAGATTCGAGCCCCACGCGATAATTGTGCCAGTAACGTTGCTCGTCCGATCGGCCGTTTCGATAGGCCTGTTCTTCCAAACGTCGAGCGTCGTTAGGATTCAAGACGCTATTTAGATTGCGAACCACCTCATTCAGGCTTTGCGCCCAAGCCGAACCCGCACTGGGCATCACCGCCAGAAACCCGATTAGGACAGTGGTGCAGACCACACTGGCGCATGTCGAAAGTCGCGTCATTATTCGGTCCTCCTAATCGACCAACGGTCAATTGGGGAATCGGGTTCCATTCGGTTTATGAGAGCCCTTCCGCCGAATGAAGGGCGAGGCGGCGGCTACAGTCAGCGCCGGACCACCCTCAATGCTCCGGGCATGCCATTAAGCAATAGCCGCGGACACTGCCCGCAGCGACGCTCCGGCGCGAACGCCGTCAATTCGTAAGGCCGGCTTGCTGGCGTTGTCCTTCGAGCCGTTCGAATCGCGCGATCACGACTTTGCAGGACGGGAACCCCTCGCGGTCTTGGCTCGGGGCAGCGAGCAATGAGAAAATCTCGACAAATCGCGACTCTGCGGCCGCCTCTTCAGCAGAATCTCGAGCGGCGACAACGATCAAGTCGCGAATCGCTGTTTCTGCGTGCTCGACGCGCTCATCTGCCACGCCGCAACGATGCGCATTGCCCAGCAGGTAGGCCCCTGTCTCGGCCAGCTGCGTCGGATTGGCGGGCTCAGCCGCGGCGCTACCGAGAAAGAGCAGGGCGGCGGCACTGGCAAGAATTGAACGCATCGGAGGCTCCAATCCGATCTCCCCTACTTTCAACACTCGACACAGTGGTTCGTGCCGGGACTGCCGCAGCGCGAAATGCGGATTTACTGTCTTTTTCCTGTGTCATTTTTAGGACCGTCGATAACGGGTACGACAATTTCGCTGCACGTCGCCGACGCGACCCTCGCGAACGCCTTTATCGCCTGATCGTGGGCGCG
>JAFAHP010000049.1 GCA_019237175.1 Alphaproteobacteria bacterium | reverse complement strand
CCGAGATCGTCTTCTTGGTCGACGCGCCCATTGCCGTAACCGATATTCAGGCTCGGCCTTGCCGAGGCTCTAGGCGCGCTCCTGGCGGGGCAAGCCGGCAACGAGCGGGACAAACCGCACGAGACCGAAGTCTTCGGTCGCGAATCCGTCTTCGCCGCGGCGGATCCGCAGCAGTTGCTGGTTGCGACGATCGCAGCCGACCGGCGCCACCAACAACCCGCCGGGAGCCAGACAGTCGATGAGTGTTGACGGCACCACCTCAGCGGCGGCGGTAACGATCACTCGGTCGAACGGGACTTGCTCGGGCCATCCCTGGGCGCCATCGCCCAGACGGAACACGATGTTCCGCAGTCGCAGCGCATCGAGCCGCACCTCTGCCGCTTGCAGCAGCTCGCGATGGCGTTCGATCGTAAACACGCGGCGGCCAAGGCGCGCCAGGATCGCTGTCTGGTAACCCGAGCCGGTGCCGATCTCGAGCACCTTGTGGCGCTCGCTAATTTCGAGCTTTTCGGTCATCAACGCCACGACATAGGGCTGGCTGATCGTCTGCCCATGATCGATCGGCAGCGCCACGTTCTCATAGGCTTGATCGGCGAAGGCCGGGGCGACGAACTGCTCGCGCGGGGTTCTTTCGATCGCCCCCAAGATCCGCGCATCGGCGATGCCGGCGCGTCGCAACTCCATCAGCAGCCGCAGCTTGCGCTGCACCAGCCCCTGATCCGTTGCGCGCTCAGCCATGTCGCTCGATGAGCCGCTGGCCGCCGACATATGACTGCAGGGCGGGTGGGATCGACACGCTGCCATCCTCGTGCTGGTAGTTTTCGAGGATCGCGATCAAGGTCCGTCCGATTGCCAGCCCGGAGCCGTTGAGCGTATGCACCGGGCGGGTGCCCCGGCCTTCGCTGGGCCGGTAGCGCGCCTTCATCCGCTGCGCTTGGAACGCGCCGCAATTCGAGCAGCTCGAAATCTCGCGATAAGTCCCTTGGCTCGGCAACCAGACCTCGATGTCATAGGTCTTCTGCGCGGCAAAACCCATATCGCCGGTCGACAGCACCACAACGCGGTAAGCGAGGCCAAGGCGTTTGAGCAAGTCTTCGGCGCACGCGGTCATACGTTCATGCTCGGCCGCCGATTGTTCGGGCGTCGTCACCGACACCAGCTCGACCTTCATGAACTGGTGCTGGCGGATCATGCCGCGGGTGTCCTTGCCGGCCGCCCCTGCCTCCGAGCGAAAGCACGGCGTCCAAGCCGTGAAGCGTAGCGGCAGGTCGGCCTCGTCGAGGATCTCGTCCGCGACAAGATTGGTCAGCGGCACTTCGGCGGTCGGGATCAGCCACAAGCCGTCGGTCGTGCGGAACAAATCCTCGGCGAATTTTGGCAATTGACCGGTCCCGAACACGGCCTCGTCGCGCACCAAGAGCGGCGGGGCGACCTCTTGATAGCCAAACTCACGCGTCTGGACGTCGAGCATAAACTGGGCCAGCGCGCGTTCCATCCGCGCGAGGTCCCGGCGCAATATGACAAACCGCGACCCGGAGAGCCTACCAGCGCGGCGGAAATCCATCAGCCCGAGCCGCTCACCGATGACCTCGTGCGAAGCCGCTTCAAAATTGAACCGTGGCGGCTCCCCCACACGCCGCAACAACAGGTTTGCCGTCTCATCGGGGCCGTCGGGCACATCTGGAGCCGGCAGGTTGGGGAGGCCCGCCAGGACGTCGTCGATTTCCTGACGCAACCGTGCCGCCTCGGCCGCCGCCGCCGCCTCCGCCCCCTTGTCGGCTTCGACCTGCTCCAGCAACGGCTCGATGTCGTCACCGCGGCCTTTGGCGGTGCCGATTTCGCGCGAGATGCGGTTGCGGCGGGCCTGCGCTTCCTGGGCGCGGGTCTCGGCCGCGCGCCAGGCACGGTCGAGCCTCAACACCGCCTCGCCTGACGGTGCCAGACCGCGTCGGGCAAGGCCGCGGTCGAATTCCGCGGGATGGTCGCGGATCCATCTGATGTCGTGCATCGCCGAACCAAAACCCAAACAGACCACGCGATATAGACGCCCAAGCCTGGACCGTCCATCGCCGCAGCCGCACAGCCGCCCGCGAACGCCGGATCCTCGCTCTGCCGGCAGGCAGCACTTGCATCCCGACGTTTACGCCGGATCGAATTTGCCATACCACATTGCCGGATGGCGAATCGCGTTGCTGCACCGGGGAGGGAGCGATGCTGGGATTGATGTCGGAGCGGCCGCTCCTGATCTCGTCGATCATCACTCATGCCGCGACTTATCACGGCGATATCGAAATCGTGTCGCGTACCGTCGAAGGGCCGATCCACCGCTATACCTATCGCGACGCCGAGCAGCGCACGAAGCAGCTGGCCAAAGCATTGCTTCGCCTCGGCATCAAGCCCGGCGACCGCGTCGCGACTTTGGCTTGGAACACGTTTCGTCATTTCGAGCTTTATTACGCAATTTCCGGCATCGGCGCCGTCTGCCACACGATCAACCCGCGGCTCTTCGACGACCAGATCGTCTATATCGTCAATCATGCCGCTGACCGGCTAATCT
Organism: Alphaproteobacteria bacterium; assembly: GCA_019237175.1. GTDB lineage: Bacteria > Pseudomonadota > Alphaproteobacteria > ATCC43930 > CGMCC-115725 > AP-15. Next base: position 169 of record JAFAHP010000049.1, on the reverse strand, counting down.
TTGCCGATACCACTTTTCTGCCGTTGCTCGAGCGCTTGGCGCCCCGCTTTCCTCCCGATTGCCGTTTTGTGCCACTGTGCGAGGCCGGCACGATGCAGGAGACCGCCCTTTCCACCCTCCCGGCCTACGAAACCCTGGTCGCCGCCGAAGACGATGCTTTTGCATGGCC
>JAFAHP010000475.1 GCA_019237175.1 Alphaproteobacteria bacterium | reverse complement strand
CCGTTGATCGCGACCGCCCCAAAAGATGCGACACTCGTCGTCTTTCACACTGCAGTGCTCGCCTATGTGACGCCGCAGGCGCGGCGGGACGATTTCGCGCAAACCGTGCGGCGGGCCGGTGCCGTGTGGATCAGCAACGAGGCTCCGAGCGCCTTCCCCACTCAGGCGGAATCAGCACCACCGGCGCCGGCGCGCGGGCGCTTTTTACTGATGCTGAACGGGACACCTGTGGCGTGGACCGCTCCCCACGGCCAGTCGATCGATTGGTTCGGCACGATATAGCCTCGTTAGCGCCTAATGATGAAGCTGCATAAAAATCACCGCGACTGTGGCGGCCAAGTTAAATCCGACCATCCATTTCAGCAGAGTGAGATCGTTATCAATTTTGGCAAATCTGTTTTCGTAGGCCGCTACGGTCTCTGCCGCTTTGCGCGCTTTTTCCTCATTCGCGCCGGCATCTTTCAGGGCATCGTATAACTCGGTGATCATTGTTGTCATCGAAATCGGCCGGTTGCTTCTTCCCCGCGCGTGATCAGAATATGTGGCGACGCGGTCGAAATTCCATTCTATTTGCTGTCAATCGAGTGCGTTGCGCGGGATATCCTGCCACGGCGCACCGGGACCACCAACAAACACTCTCGCAATGCCCCCTGCCGAGCGCACCTTAACCCTCGACGATATCGAATGCCTTGCGGTCGGGGCGTGGATCCTCGGCACCGGCGGCGGTGGGAGCCCCTATCTCGGGCATTTGAACATGCGCCGGCTCTATGGCGAGGGGCATCGGGTCAAGCTGGTCTCGCCCTTCGATCTCGGCGACGACGACTGGGTGGCGGTGGTCTCGAACATGGGCGCACCGCTGGTCGGCCAAGAGCGGCTTGCGGACAGCCGCAACATCGCCCGCGCTGTCGAGATGCAGCAGGAGTATCACGGGTGGAAATTCCGGGCGGTGATGTCGCTCGAAATCGGCGGCGGCAACGGCATCCAGCCATTGATGGCGGCGGCCCATCTCGGTCTCCCGGTGGTCGACGCCGACACGATGGGTCGCGCCTATCCCGAAGCGCAGATGACCAGCGTCGCGGTCGGCGATCTGAAGCCTTATCCATGCGCGCTCTACGATCCGCGCGGCATCGAGGCAATCGTCACCAAAGTGCCGAGCTGGAAATGGATGGAACGCGCGAGCCGAAAGATCTGCGTCGAAATGGGATCGGTCGCCTCGACATGTAAAGCGCCGCGCACCGGTGCCGAGGTCAAACAATGGGGGATCCATTTCACCACCTCGAAAGCGATCGGTCTCGGCCGCCGCGTGCGGATCGCACAGCGCCGGCACGAGGACCCCATTGCCGCGATCCTCGACGAGGCCCACGGCAAGCAATTGTTTCGCGGCAAGGTCGTCGACGTCAGCCGGCGCACGACCGAGGGTTTTTTGCGCGGGCGCGCGGTGATCGACGGGCTCGATGAGGACCGCGGCGCGCGGCTCGAAATCGCCTTTCAGAACGAATGGGTCGTTGCCTGGCGCGATGGCGTGCCCCTGGCGATGTCGCCCGACTTGATTTGCGTGCTCGACACGGTTTCGGGAGAGGCGTGCGGCACCGAGACGATCCGCTATGGAAGACGGGTCACTGTTGTCGCACTGCCGCCGCCGCCGGTATTCCTGACCCCCAAAGGATTGGAGCATGTCGGCCCGCGCGCCTTTGGCTACGACCTCGACTTCTGCTCGGTCTTCGACTAGCGCTGTCTCTCACTTGCCCCATGGCGAATGCGCTAGGGGCGACGACGAAAATCTTGTGCGCGCGCGCCGCGGCCGATGATGACAAAAATACGACAGTCCCTATTTAGGCACGATGGCAAGGGTGGCTCGGAGCTCCTATGCGGCGGATCGGGGTCGATGTCGGCGGGACCAACACCGATGCGGTCTTGCTTGCCGACGGTAAGGTCGTTCATGCGGTCAAGACCCCGACCACCGAAGACGTAACCGGCGGGATCCTTAAGGCGCTCGGCGAGCTCACGGAGCATCCAGACGTCGTACGCGGCGCGATCGACGGGGTGGTCATCGGCACCACTCATTTTGTCAATGCGGTCGTGCAGCGACAGGGGCTGACGCGCGTGGCGGCGGTGCGTATCGGGTTGCCGGCAGCGGCGTCGTTGCCGCCCTTTTGCGACTGGCCCACCGATCTCGCCGAGCTGGTGCGCGGCGAGATCTTTATGCTCGAAGGCGGGCATGATTACGACGGTCGGCCGATCGTGCCGTTCGACGAAGATGCCATGCGGCAGGCGGCGCAGCGAATCCGGGAAAGCGGCATCCACTCGGCCGCGGTCGCCGCGGTCTTCTCGCCAATCGATAGTGCCTGCGAAGAGCGGGCGCACGCGATCCTGGCTGAAGAATGCCCGAATGTCGATGTAACCCTGTCGCGTGATCTCGGCCGCATCGGGCTTCTCGAACGCGAGAATGCGGCTTTGCTGAACGCGGCGCTCACCGGATTGGCCCGGAAAACCGTCGCCGGATTTACCGCTGCGCTCGCGGCGAGCGGGATCGATGCCCCGCTGTATCTGACGCAAAACGACGGCACGGTTATGGACGCAACGGCGGCGACGGCGATGCCGGTCATAACCTTTGCCTCGGGCCCGACCAATTCGATGCGCGGCGCGGCGTATCTTTCGGGGCTCGCCGATGCGGTTGTGGTCGATGTCGGCGGCACGTCGACCGATATCGGCGAGCTGCGCCGCGGGTTTCCGCGGGAAGCGAATTCGGTCGTCGAGGTCGGCGGCGTGCGCACTTTGTTCCGGATGCCGGATCTCGTGTCGATCGGGCTTGGCGGCGGCAGCATCGTCCGCCGTGATCCGTTGCATGTCGGACCGCAAAGTGTCGGCTATCGGCTCATTCGCCAGGCGCTGGTGTTTGGCGGCGAGACCTTGACCGCGACCGACGCGGCGGTCGCGGCCGGCATCGCCGATATCGGCGATCGACGCCGCCTCACCGGCCTGCCGCGGGAATTGGCCGAGGCCGTGCTCGCGATTGCCCAAGACCGGATCGAGGATCTGGTCGACCGCATCAAGATCGAGGCCGGCGACGTGCCGCTGATTGCGGTCGGCGGCGGCGCCTTTCTGGTGCCCAACCGGCTCGCCGGGGTCTCACGCGTGGTCCGCGTTCCGCATGGCGAGCATGCCAACGCCGTCGGCGCCGCGATCGCGCAAATCAGCGGCGAGACCGACCAGATCTACCGCGATCTCGACCGGAGGGCGGCGATTTCGGCGGCAGAGGCGCAGGCGCGCGAACGTGCGGTCGCTGCCGGGGCGGATCGTGACAGCCTCGAAACCGTCGATATTGAGGATATGCCGCTTGCCTACCTGCCGGGAAACGCGCTGCGCGTGCGGGTCAGGGTGGCTGGCGACATGCGTACCGCGGCGGGGCGCTGAACGCCGGTGAGCCTAAGCGCAGAGATTTTGCGGCTCGGCACCCGGTGCCTCTTAAAGGGCAAGCCCGGCCCCGAGGCGAGCCTCGAAGAACGTCGCCGGCGCGCAATTGCCGTCCAGCGTTTGGTCCCCAATCCTCCGCCCGGTATTCAGCGGATCGCAATCGATGCCGGCGGGGTCGCGGCGGAATGGGTCGTAAGCCCCGTGTCGCAGCCTCACCGGCATGTTCTCTACCTGCACGGTGGCGGATATGTAATCGGTTCGGCGTCGCTTTACCGTCATCTGACCTGGCGTCTTGCGAGAGCGGTGGGCGCCCGGTTGCTGGCGGCCGATTATCGGCTTGCCCCGGAATACCCGTTCCCGGCGGCGGTCGACGATGCAATGACGGCCTATGAGTGGTTGCTGGCGTCAGGCGCCGACCCCCGCCAGGTTGCGGTCATTGGCGACTCCGCCGGCGGCGGGCTCGCCTTTGCGTTGTTGCTGCGCTGCCGCGACGAGGGCCGGCTGCCGCTGCCGGCGGCGGTGGTGGCACTCTCGCCGTGGACTGATCTTGCGTTGACCGGGGCGTCGCTGAGCCGCAATGCCATGGCCGACCCGTTTCTGGACGTCAACGGGATCCCCCCGGTAGCCGAATGCTATCTTTCGGGCGCCGACCCGCGTCATCCTTACGCCTCGCCGCTTTACGGCGATCCGACCGGTTTGCCGCCCGCCCTGATCCAGGTCGGCAGCGACGAGGTGCTGCGCGACGACGCTACCCGCATGGCGGATCGTCTGCGCGCCGCCGATTGCGAGGTCGCGCTGGAAATCTGGCCGCGGATGCCGCATGTCTGGCATCTGTTCGCATCGTTGATGCCGGAGGCGCGGCGCGCAATTGCCCGTATCGGCGCCTTTGTCCAGGAGCAAACGGCGGTCACGACAACGGTCTAGCCACCGCTCCCCGGCCTGCGGCAAAGCTCATCGCCACAATCGGCGGCAGGCGGCGGAAACCGGTGGTGGCGGCCCAGCTCGCCAGCAGCGTGCCGGCAAAGACGATGCCGGCCTTCGCGATCCCCGGCAGGGTCGCCGGCAGCAATGCGTATTGCAGCCAGACGACGAACACATAATGGATGAGATACATGCCGTAGGCATTGTGCTGCAGTTGATCGAGCCAGGCTCGCCGCTTCGCAGCAAAGCGCAGCGCGCAGGCCAGCATGCCAAAGCAGTTGCAAAAGCAGGCCAGCACAAAGCTCAGATCGTTAAGGACCCGCAGTCCTGCCGAAGCTCGAGATTGGGAATCGACAACCATCGCCGTTATCCCCAGCCACAGCGCGAACGAGCCAAGTGCCGCGGCCAGCCAGATCCTCCACCGATTGGCGAGCGCACCCTGCGGTAAGAAGAGACCGCGCTCGATGCCATAGGCGCCAAGCCCAGCGCCGGCAAAGAAATAAACAGCGTAATGCAGCGGTCGCGATAGCTGTATGGCGAATGGGCCGAACTGACCCCAGGCTTCGGGGGTGAAAGCGAATGCCAGCGGCACGTAGGCGACAGCCGAGGCCCCGAGCAACCAGAGGGAATATCGAACCGGCCTTATCCCGGCGATGCCCGACAGTCGCGCAAGCCGCTCGCCCCAGTCGGGCACGATCGCGCTAAGGCCGGCGGCCAAGAGATCAGCGGACAACAACAGCCACAAGAACCACATCGGGCCGGACGGCCATAGCGGCAGCGCGAAGAATGACCGGAGATAGGCGCCGATCGCCGGCTCGACCGCAGTCTGAAGATACGTGGGGTATTGTGTAATCGGCATCAGCACTGCGACGACGAGTACGAACGGCAGTCCCAGCCGCTCGATGCGGTCGGCAACAAATGCCAAGACACCCTTGCGTTTCAAGCTTGGCCAAGCAAATAGCCCGGACAGGAAAAAGAATAGCGTCATCAGAAAGACGTCTTGCCACGCGCAAAACACTTCGAGGCCGACCGATCGCTGGCTGTCAATGATTGGAAATGCGCGCCACTCGAAGGGAGGGCTCGCGAAAGTAAAGGCCTGCGCCGGCAGAAAGGCGAGGTAGGCCAGCGACGAATGGAACGCGAGCACCAATAAAATGACGAACGCGCGTAGATTGTCGATCGCGGTACTGGTGCGGCCGATTCTGCGGTGACCGAGTTGGGGTCTGCTCATTTCTCGAACTCGTGCTCGGCCGGGTGATCCTCGCGGTTTTCCGAAGGCGCCTGCGGGGTTGCCTCCTTTGCTGGCGCGGCTCGCCGCACAATAATCGCCGGCTCACGCTGCGGCTGCCGGGTGCCCGTCCAGTCCGGCTGTTGGCGCGGCGGCCCCATCAGCGCCGGCTGGAACAGAACCGCTGCCGCCATCGTGCAAGCGAGCGCCAGCGCCATAAATTCGCCCATGCTCGAGGTGCCGGGGTCGCTCGACATCCACAAACTGCCAAAAGCGGTAGCAGTTGTCATCGCGCTGAAGATTACGGCGCGGGTCAAGCTCGACTGCACCAGCGCCGTCCGACCGGCGCGCCAGGCCAGCATGTAGTAGATCTTGAAAGCGACGCCGACCCCGAGCAGCAGCGGCAATGCGATGATATTGGCAAAGTTGAGCCGCAAACCGAGCACGACCGCGAGTTCCAACGTCACCACTCCGGCGACGAGCAATGGCACCAAAGTCAAGAGCACGTCTCGCGCGCGACGCAGGGTTGCCGCGAGCAGCAGTATGATGGCGCAAATCGCAAAGATGCCCGCTTCGATAAAGGCGTGCACGACTGTGTTTCCGGCCTCGAACAGGAGCACCGCAGGGCCGGTGGCATTTGGTGCGATCGCCAACACCGCGGTCACGAAATGGCGCAGCACCGCGGTATTGTCTGGATCACCCTTGGGCAGCGCCTGAACCCGCACCGTCCCGTCCGGAGCCAGCCATTGCCGCTTCAGTTCCGGTGGTACCGCATCGAGCGTAATGCGCTGCGGCGTCAGCGCTTGGCGCAAGTCGTTCAACGAAACCCGCAACGGTCCTGCAACTGCGGCCTCGGCGCGTCCGCGCGCGGCGGCTGGCGCTTTTGCCAACTCGGTGAGCAGGCCGGCAAGGCGCTTGGCCGCGACCGCCGCGGAGTCGTTGCGGTTCGACGCCGCCTGCAGGAGTATTTTTGCGGTCGCGTTCAACGCCGCGACATTCTCCCGATCGCTCGGGGGCGGTACGAGATGTTGCGGATGAAGGGCTGGCCCGATCGTCGCCGCTGCCTTGGCGATCAGCGCGAGCTTTGGTGCCTGGTCGGCAGGGATCAGGCTGTCGAGCGTCGAAACTCGCGAAACTTGCGGCAGCGCCGATAACCGCCGGGCAAGAGCATTCGCCGCGTCGAGATTTGGCACCACCGCTTCGGCCGCATTGGCCCCGATCTGCGGCTCCTTGCGCAATTCGAGATAGGTCGCCACCGAAGGCGCGGTCGGATCGTGCAGGTGGAGCGGGTTGAAATCGAAGCGGAGCCACGCCAGGAGCGGCGAGGCCGCCATGACTATGCCGAGGGTCACGGCAACGATTGCGATCCGATGCCGCCCCAAGAAACGGTCGACCGGAGCCAGCGCCGCAAACCCCATCGGCCGGCGCTCGCCCGGCGGATGCAGGATCGCCAATAGCGCCGGAAGCAACGTGACGCTTCCCAAAAAGGCGATCACCATTCCCGCACCGGCGATCTCGCCGAGTTCCGAGAGGCCGCGATAGTCGGTTGGCACAAAGCATCCAAATCCGACGGCGGTCGCCGCCGCGGCCAGCGCCAGGGGCGGACCCGCTTTGCGCGCCGCGCTACGCAGAGCAGGGCGCAGACTGCCCAACTCGTGCCGCTCAGCGCGGTAGCGCACGCTGAACTGGATGCCGAAATCGATGCCGAGGCCGATGAACAAAACAAGGAAAGCGACGGAGATCAGATTTAACGCGCCGACAAGGAACAGGCCAAAGGCGGCCGAGACGGCAAGCCCGGCGATAATGGTCATCGCCACAGGCAGAATTATCCGCAGCCATCGCAGTGCCACCCACAGGACAAGCGCCACAGCCGATAGCGAGAGCGCGGCGTTGAGGCCGGCATTCTTGGTCAGCGTCGCGAACCCGTCGTCGTTGATCGGAACCAGCCCGGTCAGTCGGACGGCGGCCTGATAGTCGCGACCGAGCTGCAATTGCTGCCCGGTTTGAGCAATCGCGTCGGTTGCTGCGCGACCGGGTTCGAGCGCGCGATAATCCAGAACCGGCTCGACCTCGATAAAGCGGCGCAGCTGCGTGGGCGCCGCGGGGTGACCGCTCGCGAGTGCCTGCCAGGAAAAGCTCGCCGGCCGGTCGGCAAGAGCCGCCCTGACGGTGTCGGAAGCCAAATCAACCGGCCGGGTCAACGCATCGAGCGGCAGCATCCCGGCTTCGACGCCAGCCAGCGCGTCCGACAACGCGCGAAGTGAGCCGCGCAGGCTCGGATCGGCGGCCAAAGTGGCAATTAGCGGGCTCGCTTGGCTGAGCCCGCCGGTCGATCGAGCGACCTCGCCGGTCGGCAAATAAAGCAGTCCGTTGCGCTCGAAAAAAGAGCCACCCTGGGGCTGGTAAACCCTCTTGATCAAGTCCTTGTGCTGCGTAAGTGCGGCGGCGAGCTTGGTTGCGGCCTGCTCGGTGTCTTCGGGTGTGGGGGCTTCGACGACGACGATGATTCCGGGCTCTGGAAAGGCGCGCATGTATTGAAAGGCCTGCCGGGTCCAAGGCAGGTTGGCCGGAAAGAGCGCCGTCGCATCGGTATTGACCGCAAAATGCCGGACCGCGTAGACGCCGCAGGATCCGGCCACGATCATTGCCGCGACAACAACCCACAACGCCTGTCGCGTGCAGAAATCGACGAGGCGAAAAATCGCTGTTCCAAGCATTTTGGCGTGCCTAGCTTCCCCAAACCGCGATCGCGACGCGAGAACGAAAAGGAGCGGTCTCTCTCGCCTGTTAACTCCAGGCGGTGCGGTTCTGTTCCCGGACCCAACACGTTGAGGATCGAGGAACAAACCATAGCAACGCTCGACCGACGGCACGCTCGCGGTGCCCCTCGAGCAGCACGGGTCAGGAGGTTTGAACGCGGTTTGCGTGCACCCGCACCGGCTGAACGGCAAAATGGTTTGCCGCGCGGTTTCGACCAAAAAGGGGGTTGCTCCCGACCCGGTCACCGGTACGGACCGGTTCGGATCGCTGGCGCCTACCGAGCAGGCAAAACGAGGCAAACAGACAGCACGTCCGCGCCGTCGGTTCCGCAATCTTGACTCTATTTTAACTCCGTCACGGGCGGCATGATCAGAATGCCGGTATCATCGAGGAGTGCCTCAATCCGCTGCAGCAGCGGTTGGGCCGCATCGATCGCGCGCCCCACTGCCGTGACGCCGCCGTTATCTTCGTGTTCGTCGCCGGTCAACCGCCTGTAGAGATATTCGGCGATGCCTCGCTCACGCGGGAAAACGGTCAACTGCACAGGCGAACCAGCGGGGATGTTGGCAGCTTCCTTGGCGAGGCGCAGCGCCACCTCGTACCCGCCCAACTCATCGAC
>JAFAHP010000031.1 GCA_019237175.1 Alphaproteobacteria bacterium | reverse complement strand
GCGCGGCTCGGCCGGGTGCCGGTCGTGCTCGACGGCTTTGCCGCGACGGCCGCGGCGGCGGCGGTCTTTGCCGTCGACCCGCGGGCGCTCGATCATTGCATTGTTGCGCATATTTCGGCCGAGCCAGGCCACCGTATCCTGCTCGAGCGGTTGGGTCAGAGGCCGTTGTTCGATCTTGGCATGCGGCTTGGAGAGGCGTCCGCGGCGACACTCGCGCTCGGCATCCTAAAGGCCGCGGTCGCCTGCCACAACGGCATGGCGACCTTCGCCGAGGCCGGCGTCAGCGGCCCGGCGTAATCGTTCGGGCGACCCATTCGATTTTTTCGCAAAGCACGTCGCGCCGCGGCTCGATCCGTAAAATCGATCCTGGCCAAGCTCGAACCGCCGCCGCCGCGATCGGAGCCGCTGCGGTCCGGCATGGCGCCGACGCATGGGCGAGGACGGCGAAGACGGTGACCCCGAGCCGGGTTCAGTGGCGGGCGCGCACCCGCGGATGGCGCAAGCCGGAAGGCGTGGTGCTCGGCGGCCGGCCGAGCCGCTCGGGCAATCCATTCGTCATCGGGCGCGACGGCGATCGTGCTGCAGTCGTCGAGAAACATCGGGCTTGGCTGCTAGACCCGCAGCGGACGACGGGGCCGACGATCGCCGAGATCAAGTCCTCGCTTCGGGGGCGCGATCTCGCCTGTTGGTGCGCGCTTGACCAGCTTTGCCACGCCGACGTGCTACTCGAAATTGCTAACGGCGAGGCTGATCCGTGAACGCCTACCGCGCACCCCCGATGACGCTCGGCAACGCCGCGGCGGCCAAGGTGCGGCTCATCGTGTGGTGCCTGGACGTAGCGGAGAACGGGGCTTTGCATCTGGCGAGGTAATGATGCGGCGATTGGCGATGTTGTCGACTCTCGGATTGTTGGTGGCGCTTGCCGGGTGCTCGATATCTGGCGATTGCCGCAAGGTGGGTGCGCCGGGCTCGGCCGCTTATCAAAGCTGCGTGAGCACCATAACGCAGCAACGAAACCAGCTCTCGAACCAGATCAGCGAGAGGTACTCGCACGGCAGCGATTGATGAAACTGCCGATGACGAACGCCTCGCGCCACTCGTCGCTCGCCGCAATCGTACCGACGGCGTCATTTGCGCGCACCAAATCGAGCTCGATCCGGCCGAGATGGCCGAGCGCTAGGGTGCCGAGATGATCGTCCCTGACTGGCGTGAACGGCTCGTCTGCGGCAAGTGCGGCAGCCCGCACGTCGATATGGTGGTGACCGGGACGGAGCGGCGATAAAGAACCCAGTCAGGAGGTCGCGTCGAGCGTCGGCTCGACTAGCTGATGGGCTGCAGAAGGAGAAGATCGGGTTCAATCGCGGGACTGATGTCAAAGGTAGGCCGAAATTAGGCGGGGCCTCCGCGGTGCCGGCTAAACCGGATGCTACTCCAACCCTCGCCGAGGTCGGCATCGACAATAACCTCCAACTTTGCCCGATACGAGCGCGCCGGTGATCGCCCAAGCTGCCGGGAGCCACCGACCGAGACGGCGGAAGCACCCCCGGACCAGCTCGCACGCGCCTACACCCAGGCATCCGTCGGCGAGAGTTGTGCTATACAGTTAATCTGTTGCTGATCCGTCCGACCGAGGTGGGGGTGCCGCAACGATGGCCACGACCCGCCGCCTAGCCGCGATCCTTGCCGCTGATGTGGCCGGTTATTCGCGCCTGATGGGGGCGGATGAGGAGGGGACGCATGAGCGGCTCCAGGCGCACTTTGCTGAGCTGGTCCACCCGAAGATCGCGGAGCACCGGGGCCGCGTGGTCAAAAACACCGGTGACGGCCTGTTGGCGGAGTTTGCCAGCGTTGTCGATGCGGTTCGCTGCGCGGTCGAGATGCAGCGGGGTATGGCTGAGCGCAACGCGGGCATTGCAGCCCCTGAACGGATCGAGTTTCGCATCGGCATCAACCTCGGCGACGTGATCGTTGAGCAGGAAGAGATATTCGGCGATGGAGTGAACGTCGCGGCTCGGCTTGAAAGCTTGGCCGATCCTGGCGGCATCTGCGTCAGCCAAATTGTTCGAGATCAGGTGCGGGATAGGCTCGATCAAGCCATTCACGATTTGGGTGAGCAGCAAGTGAAAAACATCGCTCGGCCGGTGCATGTCTATCGCATATTGGTAGGCGTGCTCGCCCAACCCACCGGCTCGGGACCAGCGGCAAAGCAGTCACTCGCTGTGCCCGACAAGCCGTCGATAGCGGTATTGCCGTTCCAGAACATGTCGGGCGACCCGGAGCAGGAGTACTTTGCCGATGGCATGGTCGAGGAGATCATCACCGCGCTGTCGAAAGTCCGCTGGTTTCTTGTTATCGCTCGCAACAGCAGCTTCAGTTACAAGGGTCGCATCATCGATGCGAAGCAGGTGGGTCGCGAGCTAGGCGTTCGCTACCTCCTCGAAGGCAGCGTGCGCAAATCCGGTAGCCGGGTGCGGATCTCGGCGCAGCTCATTGATGCTGCGACCGGCACTCATGTCTGGGCCGAGCGCTATGACCGGGAGCTCGCCGACGTTTTTGCCGTGCAGGACGAGATCACCGAGCGGGTCGTGGCAGCAATGGAGCCGCAACTTTACGCGGCTGAATACTTCCGCAGTCAACGCAAGCCCCCCGAGAGCCTCGACGCCTGGGAGTGCGTGATCCGGGCGTTGTCATCTCTCGGCCAAGGCACGGCTGCTGGAACCGCCGAGGCCGAAGCGCTGTGCCGGCGCGCGATCGCGATTGCCCCCGGCTATGCCCAAGCCCACAGCCTGCTCGCCTGGGTGCTCGTGCGAGGGGTAGCCGCGGCGGGTGGCGACATCAGGACTGTTTTGCCGGAGGCGAACGCCGAAGCGCGGACCGCGCTCGCTTCCGACGAGCGGGATCCGTGGGCACATATGACGCAAGGCGTGGTGCTGTGGCGAACGCGTCGCCATGTCGAGGCGGAGCGAGCGTTCCGCCGCGCGCTGGAGTTGAACCCGAATTTCGCACTGGCGCATGCTTGTCTTGGTCTGCCTCTCGCGGTCCGAGGGGAGCGCGGCGAAGCCATTAAAAGCGCTCAGTATGCACTGCTGCTGAGCCCGAACGACCGGATTGTCGGCGCTCGCGCCGCAGAGGCGCTTGCAGCGGCCTATTTCGGCGACGCGAACTATGCGGATGGTGCCGCTTGGGCGCGTATTGCGATCGAAAGCGGCCCCGGGGTCCAACAGCCTCACCGGCTGCTGGTAGCGGCGGCGGCGATGGCGGGGGATATGTCAGCGGCGGCAGAGGCATTGGCCACTCTGCTGCGCCTGCAGCCGAATTTGTCGCTGGCGTGGGCAAGCGAGAACACGGCGTACACCGGAGATATGGCCGAGCGTTTTATCGCCGGCCTGCGCAAGGCCGGGATACCGGAGGGATGATCGCCGTCCGCAAACTCGCCGCGATCCTTGCCGCCGACGTGGCCGGCTACTCACGTCTGATGGGCTCGGACGAGAACGGCACCCTCGCCGCACGGAGGGCGGTCCGACGCGATCTGATCGACCCGGCGATTGCCGCGCACACCGTTGGGCTCTTCAAGACGACAGGCGACGGGTTGACTCTACAGCACAACGCGCGCCCGAGGCGCGGCCCACGCCGACGGTGGCCCGCCGACGGCGGCCGGGGAGGCTCCGGCCTGACGCCGCATCCTGAGGTAGGGGGCTGACATGCGTTCGAGGTGCCTACCTGCCGCTTCGCGAGGCACCACTTTTGAACAAGTCTAAACTGATTGGGCGAACGCCGAAGGAGGCTGCGATGAACCGCAGCAAGTTTTCGACCAAAGCACTGGCGTTGTTAGGCGCGCCCGCGCTGCCCGTGGCAACCCTAGACACGACGCAGCCGGCTGCTGCGCAGGAGTACACCTGTCCCGTCGGGACCGTCTACGATCCGACTTACGGATGTACTTCGGCGGGCTACATCTATCCCTACTATGACTACTTTCCTTACAGCTACGGCTTCTACGGGCACCGCGATTTCGATCACGGCATGGGTGGCGTCCACGGTGGCGGATTTCACGCAGGGATGGCTGGCAGGTTCCACGGCGGCGGTGGGCACCGCTAATCGATGCGGCGCCTTGCGATATGGTCGTCTTTCGGATTGTTCCTGGCGTTTGCCGGATGCTCCATCACCGATGAGTGCCGCAAGGCCGGCCCGACGGGTTCGGCGGTTTATCAAAGCTGTGTGAGCAACATACTGCAGCGCGAGAACCAGCTGCAAAACCTGCGGGACGCGGAGGACGCTCACCCAGGGAGTTGAGCTGGACCACTGTGCGCCCGCGGCATCGACTTGGACCTTTCAACGTGACGTGCTATTTGGAGCCGGGACGCGATGAGGTCCTGCAGCTAAGCGGTAGCCAGGCCGGTGAGGTGAAAGAGCGTGGTGCTGTAAGCCCTTGATACAAATAGACGAGCCCGTAGCTCAGCCGGTAGAGCAACTGACTTTTAATCAGTAGGTCTCGGGTTCGAATCCCGACGGGCTCACCAAGTGTTTACAATGCGGAGGCACCGGCGTTGACGGTCCCTACCGTCGTTCCAATCGACGCCAGCCACACCTGATAGCGACGGACATCCTCCGGGGTCGCCTTCTCGGCAGACCGGCCTACGAAATCGGCAAACTTTTTGACGTGGCGGACATATTGCTGCTGAGTCTTGGGATCGAGGCGGCGGATCGTCATGTCCTCGATCAGTCGCCGGCGTAGCGGGCTGATGGCCTTCTCGGTCATTGGGGGCTCCTGTCTTGGGTGAGGTCTTCAGCCCCTCAATCTCAAGACAGGACGCCTGCTTCCCGCTACTCCCGAAACCCCTCGTCTTGCCACTAATTACCGCGAGAGCGGTTTCGTCCGTCGACGCCGCGTCGTCTTCGGTGGACGCGAGCTGACCGGCCGGATCGGTCGAGCGATCTAAACGCCTGGTTTTGACCCCAAAGAACTGCCGTTCGTCGTCCGCGAGACAGAGGCCGCCCCTCACCAAAGCGGACGCCGGATACCGCGGCTTACGATCCGTAGAGTCTTGACTTGAGCCGGTCCCAATATTGCATCAAGTTTGGGAGTGTTTCGATGAATCTCTTCATGCGGGAGTCATAATCAGGCTGGATTGTATGGGCGACAAAGGAGTAGGCCGTAGCGTCATAAGACGTTGGCTCCTCGCCCAGCAGATACGGGTTTTCCCCAAGGAAATCTGAGAGCGCGATCAGATCGGCCTTGCCAATATTCTCGACTTCGTCGGAACTATGACGGCCCATGCCGTGTCCGCGCAGTTCGCCCAACAAGCTATCAACCACCGCTTTGACGAATTCTGGAGGCTGTCCGACCATCACGGGGTATTGCTCGACAGCAGTTTTGGTGTCGCGCCAGCGCTCAGCGATTATGACCCAATAAAAATTTTCTTCCAGCATCCGCTTAATCGCGTGGCCGGCGGCCCTCGCAGACGGACCGAGCTTGACGTCCAGTGGATCACTGTATTTTTTCTTCAAGTAGTCAACGATGAAACTGGAGTCCGCGATCGTCTCATGCCCATCCACGATGTAGGGCAACTTCCCTTTGGGCGCTGCCGTGAATGACTCCATCGAGAACGGGACCAGCTTGTAGGGAAGCTCCACAAGGCGCAGATACACGTCCACCTTGGTGACGAACGGG
>JAFAHP010000814.1 GCA_019237175.1 Alphaproteobacteria bacterium | reverse complement strand
GACCAGTGGCCGCAACCATTGAATCGTTACCGCCTAACGCGTTAAGGGAAGCCGTCACAGCACTTTGGCGTATTCGGCCTTCCAGCCCTCGCAGCCTGTTCGCTGAGCCTGAGTTCGTTCGGCTCGGCCAGACCTGCGAGGCCCTGTACAGTAATGCCCAGCATGGCTCCAAAGATTCGCGGGGTAATTCTGTGTTGGCATTTGCGCTCGCAAATGCCCTCGGCGCATTGGGCTTGCCAGGTTGGCTTGCCCCGGATCAGCGTCATCTCGCTCTCTCGGCAGATATCGCGGCCGCACGCCTGCACGCCGCTTTCGAGCGGACCGAAGCGCATCGGGTCTACCTGTGTCCGCTCGATAAGGCGGACGTGCTACCGCAACTGAAGTTCGGCCCCAATCGCATCGGGAGGCTCACAGCGGCCGAACTGGAGGAACTGATTGATGCGTCGCGACTGCGCCGAACCTTCCCAAACCGGGCCTTTGATGCTCGGCGCTTCTCGCAGTTTACATGGTTGGTTAGCAGAGAGAACGAGTCTGTGGACCGGAAGCCGGCGGAGCGAGCAGTTCCTTTGCTTTTTGAACCGACGGGCCAAGACTGGGGCGCAATCCAGCCGCGCCGGAGCCGCTTCGCCTTTGCCGTTATAGATGCTCTGTTTGCGATGCTCCTGGCACCGTGGGAAGATTGGCTCACTTCACCGAGCGAGCAGTGGCGCCCCCTTCGAGGTGCCTTGGGTGTATACGATTGACGATGACATCTTCGTACGTCCGGAACCACCGCCTTCTACTGACGCACTTTCTTGGGATTACATGTTCGAAGATAACGGCGAAGAGGTTGCGGGCATGCAGCTAAGCTACGATTCTCGCCGCGACATCGCGTATCTGCGCCTGCGCGAGCCGGCTGGGGTGCAGGTCGAAACGATCCAATTGAGCGACGAGCTCAATGTCGATCTGGCCCCGGACGGAACAGTTTACGGCATCGAATTGCTGAACGCCAACGCCCAGTTGCGGGGAGCTGATCGCGGGTTTCTGGTGCTCCTCGACGAGTCCGCCGGCCGCCGCGTCGAGGTGCCGCTGCCCGAGATCAGCTAGAAAGCACCCCTCGGCACCTACACCGCGGTCGGCGTCACGTGCATCGTCGCACCCGAGGTGCCGAACAACGCGGGCTCGCTGGCGCCGATCACGGT
Source organism: Alphaproteobacteria bacterium (assembly GCA_019237175.1). Classification (GTDB taxonomy): domain Bacteria; phylum Pseudomonadota; class Alphaproteobacteria; order ATCC43930; family CGMCC-115725; genus AP-15. The sequence goes on along the minus strand of JAFAHP010000814.1, from coordinate 7,564 downwards.
TAGCGCACCGGACGGCTGCCTGCTCAACGCCAAGCGGCCGCGCGCCCTCGCCGACGGCTTCGTTTCGCGCGATCTTACAATACCGGCGGTTTGGACGACAGGATCGCAGGGTATGCGCTCTGTATCGAGGCGGATAATAATAATCGCAGCCGGGAAATTGCCCTAATTGTGTGCGATACGAGCCCCCGGGGCTAATAGCGGGCAAAAAGGCATGGCAGAAGGCGAGCTTGCAACCTGATTGTGCGCGCGCTGCGAACCCCGGGGCGGTGACGATAATCAACCTGAACGCGGGCTTTGCTGTAAATTCGCTGTATTTTAATCGCGAGTTGTGACTTGCGCAAAACCCAAGGTTGGGGCTGGCTCCGCCGCCAGCAACGGCCGTCGGCGCGGAAACAGGGCGGGATCCGGTTGCAGTGTCAGCAAGATCGGCAGCACTGAGGACGGACCAATTTGAGGAGGAGAACATGACCGAATTACCGCCGCTTGATGATGCCGTGCTGCCGGACGGGATGCGCGCGCGCTTTGTGGGCAACGTCAACGGCTTACGAATGCATGTTCTGGAGGCCGGGTTTACGCCGCGCAGCCGGCCGTGCGTGCTCATGTTGCACGGCTTTCCCGAACTCGCCTATTCGTGGCGCAAGATCATGCTGCCCGTGGCCGAGGCCGGGTTTCATGTCGTGGCACCCGACCAGCGCGGCTATGGCCGCACGACGGGCTGGAGCCCGGATTACGACGGCGATCTTCATCCGTTCAGCATCCTGAACGCGGTGCGCGACGCGCTGGCGCTGGTCTCGGCGCTCGGCCACCGCACCGCCGCGGCCGTTGTCGGCCATGACTTCGGCGCCTCGGTCGCGGCCTGGTGCGCGCTGATCCGGCCCGACATCTTCCGTAGGGTCGCGCTGATGAGCGCGCCGTTCGCGGGGGCGCCGACGCTGCCGTTCCACACCGCCGATCACCCGGCCTCAGCACCCGCCGCGCCCGACATACACGAGGCTTTGGCCAAGCTCGACCGGCCGCGCAAGCATTACCAATGGTACTATTCGACGCGGCCCGCCAATGACGACATGTGGCGTTGCCCGCAGGGTGTGCACGCCTTTATGCGCGGGTATTTTCATTACAAAAGTGCCGATTGGTCGGGCAACCGGCCCCATCCGCTGAAATCCTGGAGTGCGGAAGAACTGGCCAAGATGCCGACTTACTACATCATGGATCGCGAGCGTAACATGGCGGAGACCGTGATGCCGGCGATGCCTTCTTCCGCTGAGATCGCGGCCTGCCGGTGGCTTCCCGACGACGAACTCGCGGTCTACGCCGAGGAATACCGACGCAACGGATTTCAGGGCGGGCTCAACTGGTATCGCAGCCGCACCTCCGGCCTGTCCGACGCCGAATTGCTGTTGTTTTCCGGACGCACCATCGATGTCCCGTCGCTATTCATTGCCGGCCAGAGCGACTGGGGCACCTATCAACGCCCCGGCAATTTCGAGCGCATGCAGAAAACCGCCTGCGCCCGCATGGTTGGCTGCCATCTGATCGACGGCGCCGGGCATTGGGTGCAGCAGGAGCAGCCCGCCGCAGTCGCCGATCTACTGCTCGGTTTCCTGCGCCAGCACGATCAGCCGCCGCGGGCCGCGGGCGATGCGGGCGGCGGGTCGTAGCATTTGATTGGCGGCAACGGGCCGTCGAAGCGTTCGACCTCGACCGCGGTGAGTTGGCCGGTGCAGCCCTGCGCCAGCCGCGAAGTGCCCTGGTCCCGCGTCAGCACGTTGGGGTTGCCGTGGATGCACAAAGGCGCATCGACCGCGGGGTCATCGGGGTCGTACCAGGCGCCGGTCGACAGCTGCACAACACCCGGACGCAACATATCGCTGAGCACCGCTCCCGCGAGGCAGGCGCCGCGATTGTTAAAAATGCGCACAACGTCGCCGTCGCGAATGCCGCGCGCCGCGGCATCCTCCGGATGGATGCGCACCGGCTCGCGCCCCTGGACCTTGGCGGCCTGGCTGGTGGCGCCGAAATCGAGCTGGCTGTGCAACCGGGTCGCCGGCTGGTTGGCGATCAGCCACAGTGGGTAGCTCGCCGCGGCCGCGGTGGCGGGCTCTTCGGTCGGCGTCATCCAAACCGGATGGCCGGGGCAATCGGGATAACCAAAGCCGGCGACTGTCGCCGAGGTGATCTCGATCTTGCCGCTCGGCGTCGGCAACGGCGCCGCCTCGGGGTGGCGGCGGAATTTGCGGAGCGGGCCGCCGTCCCACGGCAGCGTGGGCAGGAGCAGCTCGCCCGCTTCCCAAAATTCTTCGAAGTCGGGAGCATCGACGCCGCGGTCGATCAGGGCGCGACGGGTCGGCTCATAAATAAATTCCAGCCATTGCCGCGGCGAGCGGCCTTCGGTGAACGCTTCCGCAAACCCGAGCCGCTCGGCCAACGCGGCGAAGATGGCGTGGTCGTCGCGCGACTCGGCATAGGGCTCGACGGCCTTGTGCATTGCGACCAACAGCGGATCGCCGGCTGCAGCGCCGATGTCCTCGCGCTCCAAGGTAACCGTCGCCGGCAATACGATGTCCGCGTGGCGCGCGGTCGCGGTCCATACCGAGTCGTGAACGACAACCGTGTCCGGGTGGGCAAAGGCGCGGCGAAGCCGGTTCAAATCCTGATGGTGGTGGAACGGATTGCCTCCCACCCAATATACCAACTTGATGTCGGGATAGGTCAGCTGCCGGCCGTCATAGTCGAAGGGCTCCCCGGGAGCGAGGAGCATGTCGGCAATGCGCGCCACCGGGATGAAATCATCGACGCTGTTGCGCCCTACCGGTAAGCTCGGCAGCGGCACGGCCACTGGCGGCTTGCCGGTGTTCGAGGTCGAGCCCAGCGCATAGGCATAGCCGCCGCCAGGCAAGCCGACCTGTCCCAGCATCGCCGCCAACACCAGCCCCATCCACACCGGCTGCTCGCCATGCTCAGCGCGCTGCAAGGATTGTGCGCAGGTAACTAAAGTGCGACGGCCGGCCGCCAGCCGCGCCAATGCGACGATTTCGTCTCCCGGTATGCCGCAAATATCGGCGGCCCAGGCGGCGTCCTTCGGGTGCCCGTCGTCACGGCCAAACAGATAACGCTCGAATTCTTCCCAGCCCACGCAATAGCGGTCGAGAAAGGCACGGTCATGTCGGCCCTCGCTCGCCAGCGTATGCGCCAGGCCCAGCATCAGTGCCACATCGGTGCCTGGGCGAATCGGACGCCACACCGCTCTCGTTTCGGCCGGCAGGTCGTCACGCAGCGGCCCAAAAAGGTGGAACTCGACACCGCGCGCGCTGGCCGCGCGCAGCCGGTCGCGGGCGATGTGCCGGCTGCTGCCGCCGCCGCCAACATCATTGTTTTTGAGCGCCATGCCGCCGAAGACGAGCACCAGGGCACCCTCGGCGACGAGCTCTGCCCAACTGACATTGTTGCCGGCGACGAATCCCTGGGGCCCGACAACATGTGGCAGAATGACCGTTGCCGCTCCCGAACTGTAGCTATTGACCGAACGGACATAACCGCCGGAAAGGTTCAAAAAACGATGGATCTGATGTTGCGCATCATGAAAGCGTCCGGCGCTGGCCCAACCATATGAGCCGCCAAACACAGCCCGAGCCCCGTGCCGTTCGTAAACCCGACCCAATTCCGCGGCGGCCCGGTCCAGCGCCTGCGACCACCCGAGAGCGATGAATTCGTCGCGGCCGCGCGCGCCATCGGGCCCCGGCCCGCGTTCCAACCAGCCGCGGCGAATCATTGGCCCGGCGATGCGCGCGCGATGATTAAGGGCGGCGGGGATGTTGCCGAGCAATGCCGAGGGATCGGGATCGCGGGGGTGCGGCAGGATGTCGATGCCGCCCTCGCGCATCCGCAGCGAAAACGCGCCCCAATGACAACTGTGCGGCACGCCGCGGTCATTTCTCAGCGAAGCGGGCTCCATGCGGTTCATCAAACCTGGCACTAAACACCGGGGATTGCGAGCGCGCCGGGTGCGTCGGCGGTATTTTATATAGTCGGGAATCACAAACGCCCCTCTTCCCGGCTATCTGATCGGCGCAGGGCTCAATACACTCGACCAGATGACAACCCGCCGCGATCTTTTTCCGCCGATCGAACCTTATCGCACCGGCGCGCTGCGCCTTGACGCCCGGCACACGATGTACTGGGAGCAATCGGGTAATCCGCGCGGGACCTCGGTGCTGTTCTTGCACGGCGGGCCTGGTGCTGGCGCCACCCCGGTACACCGCCGGTTTTTCGACCCCGACTATTGGCGCATCGTGATCTTCGACCAGCGCGGCGCCGGTCGCTCAACCCCTCTCGGCGAAATCGAGAACAATTCTCCTGACCTTCTTGTCGCCGACATCGAACGGCTGCGCCGCGAACTCGGCATCGAGAGATGGCTCGTTTTTGGCGGTTCCTGGGGTTCGACATTGGCGCTCGACTATGCCGAGACCCATCCCGAGCGCTGCATCGGTCTCGTCCTGCGAGGCATATTTTTGTGCCGGGCGGCGGAGATCGAATGGTTCCTCTATGGCGCCGGCCGGATTTTCCCCGAGGCGTGGCGGGCTTTTTCGGGGTTTCTGCCGGAGCCGGAGCGTCGCGACATTCTTGGCGCGTATTATCGGCGGTTGATTGATCCGGATCCGGCGATTCATCTGCCGGCCGCTCGGTCCTGGGGCCGCTATGAGGGCGCCTGCTCGACTTTACTCCCCAACCCCGAAACCGTTGCTGCTTTTGGCGAAGAGCGGTTGGCGCTCGGGCTGGCGCGGATCGAGGCCCACTTCTTTCGCAATTACCTGTTCTCCGAGCAGCACGATCTGATCGCTCGCATCGAGCGCATCCGCGATCTGCCGGGGATTATCGTCCAGGGCCGATACGACATGGTCTGCCCGATCTCCAGCGCCGATGAACTCGCGCGCGCTTGGCCAGGAGCGGAGTTCGTCATTGTTCCGGATGCCGGCCATTCAGCGATGGAGCCCGGGATCCGCGAGCAGCTGGTGCTGGCGACTGAGCGCATGAAGCAGCGATGAGGCACACAAAAGGGCGTCTGCCGAGGCCAGGTTCACCATGGTTCGCGCTCGACCAAAGGAGTGGGCGGGCGTGTTGCACGGGTCCATCCGAGCCGGGTGCGGGCGTATCGCTCTTCCACCTTGGCGCTGCCCTTTGGTGAATTTCTGACCCACTTGTCAATTCGCAGTGACGGGATAAGTGCTTGAGCGTCATGATGACCGCGCTCGACAAACTCACATTCGAAGCCGAGCAGACCGCGCGGGTCGGCTGGTTTTTTGGACAGAAGCTGCTGGCCGCCCGAATGAGCCGGCCGGTGCCGCTGCCCGCCCGGCTGCGCGGGCGGCGGATCCCCGACCGGCGCCGCATTCTTGCCGACCTCAAGGCGCTCTTTGAACAGGACTGGCGCAATATCGAGGCCGGCTATTACGCGCCGCCCGGCGGTGGGATCGAGAACCCGGTTGCGGCATTGCGCCGCACCTTCGATTTCTTTGCCGACCTTTCCGCGGTCGAGGCCAGACGACACGGCGAACGCAGCGAGCGGCTGCTCGACGACCCACCGCCGGGCCCCTACCCGCCCTACTATCTGCAGAAATTTCATTTTCAGAGCGACGGCTATCTGAGCGATGCCTCGGCCGAGCGGTACGACCACCAGGTCGAGGTATTGTTTGGCGGCGGTGCGGCGGCGATGCGGCGCCAGGCGCTGGTGCCGCTGCGCCGGGCGCTGGAGGGGTCTTTCGGCGGGCGGGCCGGAGCCCAAAGGCTTCTCGATGTCGCCTGCGGCACCGGCTGCTTTTTGCGCGCGGTCAAGGCAAACTGGCCGCGCCTTTATATCACCGGCCTTGACCTCTCGCCGCACTACCTCGCGGTGGCGCGGCGAACCTTGGCATCTTGGTCGCGCACGCGGTTTGTACAGGGCATGGCCGAGGCGATGCCGTTCGCGGACGGTGAATTCGACATCGTGACCTGTGTTTATTTGTTTCACGAGCTGCCGCCGCGGGTGCGCCGTTCAGTCGTCGCCGAAATGCGCCGGGTGGTGCGACCGGGCGGCACCTTGATCCTTGTCGACTCGCTGCAGATCGGCGACGAACCCGACTATGACGCCATGCTCGCTTCGTTTCCGGTTTTATTCCACGAGCCCTACTACGCCAGCTATCTGCGAGAAGATCTCGATCAGTTGATGCGCCCCGGCTTTGCTCCCTCTCAGCGTTTCCCGGCCTATTTCTCGAAAGTACTGAGCTATCGCCGAGAGTCCGATTAGCAGTATTTGGATCGACCGGTGTCGTCTCTTGCCGGTCATTGCCGCCACCGGGCTAAGCGAGTGAAGGTCTGTCGGACGAAAACCGGGGATCATCCGGCCATCCGCGGGAATGCCCGGAACACGTCCGGACATAACAATTGCGGGCGCGGCAAATCGATCTCATACGGGCCTGGTGCGCATTGTCGCTGATAGACCGGCTCATCACAGCTATCCTTGCCAATTTTTCGCCGTGATTTGGTGTCAGCGATAGGAGTGTCGCTGATAGGAGCTTGCGGCTGAGGGATCGCGCGGGGGCGCAAAGCGATCGCAGCCAATCCCTATTAGCCACTACTAATAGATACCGGTTGCAATGTGACCACAATCCCGGTACTCTATTTTGTGGGGGTGGATCCTAGATCCACAGGATACGGGGGAATCGATGCAAATCACCTGGACTCAGGAGCGGGTCGAGCGGCTCGCGCAATTATTTGCGGAGGGATTGCCCACGGCCGAGATCGGCCGCCGCCTGGGCTTGACCAAAAATGCCGTGATCGGGCGGCTTTATCGCAACTCTATGACGCGGCGCGAGCCCACCCTAAAAGTACAGCCGCGGCGCAATGTGTTTGAATTTGCCGGGCCCTCCTGCCTGTGGCCCTTTGGCCATCCGGACGACGCGAATTTCCATTTTTGCGGTGCGCGTCCGGAGCCGGGCAAACCCTATTGCCCCGAGCACGCCGCGATCGCTTATATCCGACCCAAAGAGTCGAACGCCGCCTGATCAGCCGCGGCGCTTGAGGCGGCGCACGGCGCGGTCGAGACCCTCGAGGGTCAACGGGTACATGCGGTCTTCGCTAATCAGCCGGATCAAGGCGATGCTGACGGTAGCGTCCCAGTATTTCTCGGGTACCGGGTTCAGCCAGACCGCGTGAGGAAAAGCATCGAATAGACGACGCAGCCAGACCTCGCCGGGCTCGGTGTTCCAGCGCTCGACGCTGCCGCCTTCTTTTTCGATCTCGTAAGGGCTCATGCTGGCGTCGCCGACCAGCACAATTTTGTAATTGCGGTCGTAGGTGCGGATCAGCTCCTGAACCGCCATTTCGTCGACACGACCCCGGCGCGCGTCATGCCACACCACGTCATAAATGCAGTTGTGAAAGTAGAAATGGATCAGGTGCTTGAATTCGGAGCGGGCAGCCGAGAACAGTTCTTCGCAGACCCGAATGTGTTTTTTCATGGTGCCGCCGACACCGAGAAACAGCAATAATTTGACCGCATTATGCCGCTCGGGCACAAGCTGCAGATCAA
>JAFAHP010000531.1 GCA_019237175.1 Alphaproteobacteria bacterium | reverse complement strand
CGAAAGTGTTGCTGGCGTTAAAATAAAGGCCACGTTATCAGTCCTGATAGGCGATGCATCGATACCCTCGTTCTGCAGTGCTGTTATGGCTTCATCTCGCATATCATTTGTAAGGCGGCATTCGATATGACAGTTACCAAGTCGGGTGCGAGGATGGAACCAACAGAATCTCCCTATCCAGTTGGGGCAGGTTCTCCGAATGTTCTTGTCATGGGTCTCGCTTCAGGGTAGCATATCCGAAGCTCGTGGGGGGATCGTATGGCGGGGCTTCTAGAGTTTGCCGCGCGGTTTGGGACGGAGGAGAGTTGTATCGAGCATCTGGCGCAGTTGCGTTGGCCGGGCGGTTTTGTCTGCGCCGGCTGCGGCGGTTACGCGTCCTGGCGGCTGAAGGCGCGACCGCGGGTCTACGAATGTGCCGCCTGCCACCGGCAGGAATCGGTGACCGCGGGGACGGTATTTCATCGCACGCGGACTGATCTGCCGAAGTGGTTCTTGGCTGCCTACCTGATGGGCCGCGACAAGCGCGGCGTCTCGGCCAAGTTTCTGCAGCGGGAGTTGGGCGTCGCCTACCAGACGGCATGGACGATGGCGCATAAGCTGCGCCATGGGCTCAGCGAGGGCCCGGCGCGGCCGTTGCGCGGCTTCTGGAAGCCGATGAGACGTTCATCGGCGGTCGCGGCGACCCGGAAAGCCGCGGCCGCAGCACCAAGAACCCTAGCAAGAAACTGGGTCTCGGTCATGCGGCCAAGGGCGCGATCTGGACGGCATAGCCAAGGTTTTGCAGACGCGCGACGAGGCGTTGGGTTTGCGCGGCTTTGGCCCTGTGGTCGAAGTGATCGGGGCCAAGATCATGATAGAGCTCACCGCTAGTGAGCATGTGGTAGACGATGGTGAGGATCGAGGCGGCGAGTGCGCCCGTTGCCTTTCTGGCGCCGCGGCGGGCGCGCAGCCGATGAAACTGCGCCTGGAGGTAGCTGGCCTTTTTGCGCGCGGCCGCCCGGGCGCATTGGACGAGGGTGGTCTTGAGCCACGGCGCTCCTTTGCGCATCCGGTTGGATCGGCGTTTGCCGGCGCTCTCGTCATTTTTGGGGCACAGACCGGCCCAGGAGATCAGGTGTCCGGCAGTCGGGAAGCGGCTCATGTCGCGGCCGATCTCGGCGAGAATGACGCATGCGCTCAACGCGTCGACGCCGGGGATCGTGGTCAACAGTTGGATCGCGGTTCGAAAGGGCTCGATCTGAGCGTCGACCTCCTGATCGATATCACCGATCGCCGCGTCAATGGCGTCGATCTGTTTTAGATGCAGGCGCAACAGGAAACGGTGATGCCGGGTGATGCGGCCGCGCAAGGCCGCCTCGAGTTCGGCCGGGGTGGCTTTGACCCGCCGATCGGCCAACGCCGCCAAAGCACCGGGATCGGTCTCGCCAGCAATCAGGGCTTCGATCATCCGACGACCGGACAGGCCGATGATGTCGGAGATCACCGAATCGAGCTTGATGTTGGCGTCCTCCAGCGTCTTTTGCAGCCGCTGGGTATGGCGGCCGCGCTCGCGCACCAGCTGCTTGCGGGTGCGCAACAGGCCGCGCATCTCCTGGGTTGGCGGGTCCGGCACAAAACTCGCCCGGATCAGGCCGTGCGCCAAGAGATCGGCCAGCCAAGTGGCGTCGTTCACATCGGTCTTGCGCCCCGGCACGTTCTTGACATGGGCCGCGTTGGCCAGCACCAGGGTGAAATCGCCGTCGCTCAAGACATGCCACACCGGCTTCCAATAGATGCCGGTCGCCTCCATTGCGACTTGAGTGCAGCCCTCGCCAGCCAACCAGTCCGACAGGGCGAGCAGGTCCTTGGTGGTGGTCTTGAAGGTGCGTACCTCGCGCCGGACCAAACCGTTCGCCATGTGCCGCACGCAGGCCACAACCGTGTCCTTGTGCACATCGAGACCGGCGCAATGCGGATAGAGAACTTCCATAGCCCCTCCTGCTGCTGCGCCGCCGGCGTGGGATCCCGTCAAGGGAACTCTAGCAAGCGCGCTCCCGAGCCGTTGCCGACCCGTGGCGCAATCGGGGGTGCTCCAGGATCCCGGGTCCAACTAACAAGCGGGCTCATCCGCACCAAGGAAAAACCGACCTCTGTGCCGGGGCGCGGCGCCAGACTATCATCGACTGCGCCCCGGTTTCATCCCCGGCGGGTCGGTGACAGCCGGTGGCGAACTA
>JAFAHP010000497.1 GCA_019237175.1 Alphaproteobacteria bacterium | reverse complement strand
CGCGCGAGCAGTCGCACGACGCCGGTGGTGCGCAGATTCCGCAGGACAAGCCGGCCGAGCTGGTTGACGCCGGTATCGTTGAACAAAGCCTGCCGCTCGAGATCGGTAATCAATTCCACGCCTTCGACCCGGTTGTCGGTCGAGAGCTGCACACCGTCCTGGCCTGCGGCAAAGCGCAGAGCGATTTTCGGACTTGCTCCGATTAGTGCTTGTCCGGGCGACAGACGAAAAGTCGACAACCCGGTCAGATTGACGGTTACGGCGATCTCGCGGATGCTCTGGTCGGCTACGGCCGCAAGCAGCTCCCCGGTTGTCGAAACCTTGCGCTCGCGGGGGCTCATCACAGTTGCAGTTGTTGTTCCTATCGTCGGCATCCCTATTCCTTTACGAAGGTCGAGACTTCCCTTTTTGATGCTACTAAAATAGCGGCCGGGCTAACCTGCAATCGGTAAAGCACGTACAGCCCGCACACTCTCGCTTCGACTCAGGAGCGGGGCGGATTTGTCGGCGAGAAGCTGTAGCGTGCAATGCCCCATTTGCCGTCGGTGCTCCGTTTGAAAATAAAGAGTTCTTGGTTTGCTTCGGCGGTCGTTTTGCCGGTTGAGTGATGAAGGGTCGTCCCCGCCGAATTGGTGCGCACAAACGCCCAATTGGGGGCCATCACGACAATTTCGGCGATGGTGAACTTCACGTTGAATTTGAGTTCGTCAAAGACCGCACCATAGGCTTTTCGCACTGCGGCCTTGCCCACTGCCGACGGGCTGTAAGGCGGCATAAAGATGCCGTCATCGGTATAGAGTGGGAGCACCGCGGCTGTCTGGCCGCCATTCAGCGCGGCATTATAAAGACGCCAACGTAGTCCTGATCGCGCCCTCGTCAGCGGTAATCGTGGCGGCGCTTTGGGCGCATGCTTCCGCTCCCCGGGCCGGAGCCGCCCCGGGATAGACTGACGCGGTCAGCATCGACACGGCGACCAGCGCGGACCTGAAATAGCTGCTTGCGGGCATCAATACCCTCCGCCTGGGAAGCGATTGCCCGCAGCATATTCCGGCCGCCATTTGCCCATTAGTCGGCAAAGCCGAGAATTAGATTTCCAAATATGGGACTATTGCGAGTTTTGAGCCGGGTAACATTCTTTGTGCTCGTCGAGAAAGCGCTTCGAGTCGGCCTGGGCCCAGCAATCTCAGCTTGCTGACGTTGTGCCCACAACAGCTCGCGGTCGCGCATAGACCCGGAATCGATCCATCATTACACGGTTTGCGTCGCCCAGCTAAATATCTCAAAGTATGGGAAGCTGATTCGCGACATTGTTCGTTAATCGCGTCGCCGTTCTCTGTTCTCTGCAAGGTGGATCGACAGCGGCGGCAATGTTTCGCTGCGGTTTTCGGTTATACTGCGAGCGATTCCTTCGGGCATCAACGCCCCTCTCAGGAGCGCCCGCAGCAAGCCGGGGATCTGAGCCGTCGACGCGGCCGGCTTTGTCCTTCACCGGCGATTTGGTCGATCGGGTGCCGTCCACCCCCCCTTTCCGATGACCCTACGCCGTCGCGAGATTTCCCGTAAAACAGTAACGCTTATTACCGTGAAGATCGGGAAGGGCGATGATCGACCTGAATTCGCTGGCGATATTCGCCAAAGTTGTCGAGGCGAGGAGCTTCTCGGAAGCGGCACGACGGCTCAAAATGCCGATTTCCACCGTCAGCCGCCGGGTGGCCGAGCTCGAGGATCAGCTCGGGGTCGGCCTGCTTGAGCGATCCACGCGCAGTTTACGGCTTACCGATGTCGGTGGGGAAGTCTTCGAACATGCGCAACGCAGCACCGAGATCAGCGAGGCTGTGTCCGGCATCGTCTCCAATCAGTCGGCAACCGTCTCGGGCGTGTTGCGGCTGTCAGCACCGCCCAGCATTTCGGATACCCTCGTCGTACCGCTGGTCATCGCGTTCCAGGCCTCCTACCCCGATGTGCGCGTGCAGATCCTCGTGACCGATCGTTTTGTCGATCACATTGCCGAGGGTGTCGACTTGGTCTTTCGTCTCGGAATGCTTAAGGACTCATCGTTGGTCGCACGGAAGTTGCTGACGTACCGCCATCAACTGGTCGCCAGCCCTGCCTATATCGAACGGGTCAAACCACCCGAAAAGCCACAGGACCTCCTTCAGCATCGGCTGCTGGGCTTCTCGTTCTGGAGGCCCGAAAACAGCTGGATCTTGGTTAGCGAGAACGGCGCTGCCGAGACCGTGTCGTTCCTGCCGTTTCTGTCGATGAATGACTATGCCGGTCTTGCTTCCGCGCTGCTCGAAGGGGTCGGCATCGGCGAGCTGCCGCCGGTGGTGCAACCCGGTTTGGTGCGCGACGGTCGGCTGATCGAGATCATGCCCGAATGGCGTTTTCGCACCTTTGATCTGGCGCTGGTTTACCCGAGCAATCGGCACATCCCGCGGCCAGTGCGCGTGTTCAAGGAATTCGCCGCGCAGATGGCGCACACCCTCTTCCCATCGCTTCCGATATGAGGAGGTTTCGGCTCTAACCAGCGCGGCGGCAATCGAGCCGAGGTTGACATCCCGAAATCGGGAAAAGCATTCCCGATTTCGCCCGCTAGTCGCAACCGCCGCATGCTCGCAGTTTTGCGGCGGCTCAACCATCACTTCGCGAGGACAGCTGATGAATGCCGACGAAACCGCTGTTGCTACTGTACTAAGCCAATACCAAACTGCGCTGAATGGCTCGGATACGCAGGCGGTGCTCAAACTCTACGCCCCCGATGGCGTGTTCATGCCGCAACATAGCCGCGCCAGCGTCGGCACCGCCGCATTGCGGCAGGCGTATGACGCCGTGTTTGCGGCGATCACTCTCGCTGTCCGGTTCGAGATCGCCGAGGTTCGGCAGATCGCACCGGATTGGGTGTTGGCGCGAACAAATTCCGCCGGGTGCACCAAAAACAATGCCACCGGCGGCGAAGGCCCCGAGGCGAACCAAGAGCTATTTTTGTTTCAGAAGATCGGCGGGGCCTGGAAGATCGCGCGCTACTGCTTCTGCACAACAAACCCGCCGCGGGTTTAGGTAAAGAGAGGCCGGCGATGGCGACCATGAAGGCTGCGGTTATCCACGAACCCGGTGGGCCGGAGGTCCTCAAGATCGAGAGCCGCCCGATTCCTACGCCGCGGGCGGGCGAGGTTCTGATCCGGGTCAAGGCGTTCGGACTGAACCGGTCGGAGTTGTTCACCCGGCAGGGCCTGTCTCCTGGTGTCACCTTCCCGCGGATTCTGGGCATTGAAGCCGTGGGTCTGGTCGAGGAGGCTCCCGGAGGCGAGTTCACCAAGGGTGAGATCGTCGCCACCGCCATGGGCGGTATGGGGCGCAATTTCGATGGCGGATACGCCGAATATGTCTGCGTGCCGGCAACACAGGTGCAATCGGTCAAAACCAGCCTTTCTTGGGAGACTTTGGGTGCCCTTCCCGAGATGCTGCAGACGGCGTGGGGCTCTCTGTTCAAGTCACTCCGCCTGGGCCGGGGCGAGCGTCTGCTGATCCGCGGCGGGACGACATCGGTCGGACTGGCCGCGGCGGCAATTGCCAAAAACCACGGGGCAGTCGTCGCCTCGACAACGCGCAGGCCAGACCGGGAACAGCTGCTGCGTTCCAGCGGCGCCGATCAGGTATTCATCGATATTGGCGCGATCGCGGGACCGGTGAAGGAGGTTTTTCCGAGCGGGGTCGACAAAGTGCTCGAACTTATCGGCACGACGACACTCGGGGACTCGCTGCGCTGCGCCAAGCAGCGCGGCATCGTCTGAATGACCGGCATGGTCGGCAACAAATGGTCATTCGACGATTTCAGTCCGATGGAGATGATCCCGACTTCGGTATGCCTGACGACCTATGACGGCGGACCGGAGGACTTCATGCTCACCCCGCTCGACGAATTGATCGAGCAGGTCGCCGCCGGCACGCTGCGCGTCCAGATCGGCAGGGTCTTCAAGCTCGATGACATTGTCGAGGCGCACCGCTGCATGGAGGAAAATCAAGCGGGCGGCAAAATCGTCGTGCTGACTTGATTGAGGGGTCGATCCCGCATCCGAGTCGATCTGGCGAAAATCTGTTGGTGACGGACTGGCTAAAGGCCCCAATCACCGGGGACGAGTCTCCGTGAAGGTCGCTGACGGAAATGCTGTTTTCTCGATCGATCGTACGGTGCGGGCCCGCAGACGATCTCGCTCAAGAGGGATCCGGTTTCGTGATGCTGCGCGCGGCATCGGTCCGACTTTCGCTCGCTTGCGTGACGGACATTTCTGCGCGGCGACCCGCCAGCTTATACCCTTGCGACCTCGCGCGGCGACTTTGTT
>JAFAHP010000416.1 GCA_019237175.1 Alphaproteobacteria bacterium | reverse complement strand
TTCCCGGGCGAGTTCGCGCGCCGCGCGGCTATGCAGCCGATAGTCGGCAGAAATCGCATCGATACCGGCAAGCGCCTCGTCCTCCGTTGCGAAGTCGAACAAGCCGCGGCCCACCGGATAGAGTTTGTTGAACGCGGTGCGCATCGTCACCACCGGCCGTCCGGCGGCGAGATAGCAGACGCTGCGATCGCTAAACCAACCGCTGTTGGGCCGCACGTAAATGTCTTTCGCGACGGTAAACTCGCCGAGCGAGTGAGCGATGAAGTCGCGATAAGCTTCCATGCTGGCCGATATCGGACCCGGATCGACCAGGTTCCAGCCGGCTTTCGTGACCTTGGCGCGCACCTTGTCGTCGGGCGGGTCCATTGCCAGGGTAAAGGAGGTTGTCGGCCGCCGGCGCGGCAGATCAATAAAGCGCAAGAAATTTATGTGCTTTGACCAGACATAAGACGAGCCGTTGAATTCGATGTTTTTCCCTTTGTTTTCCCAGGTAGCGATTGTCGTGAACCCGTCACACCCCCACCCTCCCCTCCCCCGCAAGCGGGGGAGGGCTTGGGAGGGGGCGTTAGCCCAGAGATCGAGGATGACCGGTGGCCGGGTCGGCCGCCAGGCAATGCCGGAGAGCGGCACTGAGCAATGCTCCGATCCCAAATTTTCGCCGTAGCTGAAAAAATGGGTGTGGGCATCGAGATAGGCGCGGGCCGCCGGGTCAGCCTTGGCGTATTTGATCTGCTCGTAAATCGGGTCGCTGTCGATGATGATGCGTGTCGGGCACGCGAGGTGTTCGTCGCGCAGACGGGTCGCTCCGCACAAATTGATCAGGCCATCGGCTTCGCGGTAGAGCCGGGTTACGCGGTCGCGCGACAAACCGTACAGCTCGTCGTTGATCGCGTCCCAATAGGCCCACCGCCCGGCGAAACCGTGGCTTTCCATCGCCCGCCGTAAAAACCCGACGTTATAGTCGGAAGTCATCATTACGCTGGCGACGCGCGGATCGTAGGGGTTCGCTCCGCCGTCTTCGATATACCAGACATCGTAACCCAGCTGTCGCAGCCCGAGCAGATAGTGCATGGCTTGCCACGCTATGCCGGCGAGCGGCATCTGACCGACAAAATGGAGAAGGATGATCCTGCCGCGCTTTCGCAAGGGGGCCCGACCTCATGGTTTTGCCACCACAACGGCTGACCGCGCTAAACATTTCCATTGGCGCGTTTTTTGCCTGACCGGGATCCTCGCGAATACGGGCCAAGACCCCAGATCGCGTGGGGTTGCCGCCCCAACCGGGCTATGTTAGGCACAATTCGATGATCGATAGGATGGAGGGTGGCTTTACGGGCGTACCGAGCGAGCATGCCAGGAAACCGCCGGACAACATCGAGCTGGCACTGGCGGCGCTCCTCGCCGAGGCCGCCCTCAGCGACGATCGTTGTGACGAAGGGAGCACGGCGCTATCGCTCGCTGCTGGCCGGACAGTTCGACTTATCGGCGGCCGATGTATGCTCCTGCTCGTTGCCGGCGAAGGCGAGGCCGACCGGCTGCGGAGCTGTTCTGTTTCACTCGGATCATCAACGATCGGTTGCCGTTACAGCAACGGATCGGGCTCTCCCAAATCCTTTCCCGCATGCGGGTAGCGAAGGGTGGGGTGGGAAGTCGCATCTGCTGACGGCCTCGGGACGAATATGAGGACAGCTTGCTGCGCCGCATCGGTGGGTTAACTTATATCCCGGATCACGAGCGCGGCATGGCGCGGCGGCGCGCTGTCAAGCGATGAGGAGTTGGTCACACCCTCTGAGCCTCCGTCGGAGGCTGGATTACATCAATTTTCAGGAGAAGATGCCAATACCATGACCTACGTCGTCACCGAAGCCTGCATCCGCTGCAAGTACATGGATTGCGTCGAAGTGTGCCCGGTCGATTGCTTCTACGAGGGTGAAAATATGCTCGTCATTCACCCTGACGAATGCATCGATTGCGGCGTATGTGAGCCGGAATGCCCGGTTGACGCGATCATACCCGACAGCGAACTGGAGGCTGAGCGCTGGGTCGAGCTCAACCGTGAATATGCTGGCACGTGGCCAAACATCACCCGTAAGAAGCCCGAGCCTGCTGACGCCGACGAATGGAAAGACGTCGCCGACAAATACGAAAAGCATTTCAGCCCTAAACCTGGCCGCAGCTAAAACTGCGTCCCGGGGCGGCCGAAATACGAACGATATGCGTCACCGGCATGTGTGACCCGCTGGCGTTCGATAGGCTGTTTATGATATTGTTTTGACAGTGCCACTGACGCTTTGCCCTCCGATTTCGTGCTCTTTGCTAGGGGCGGGCGTGGGCGAGTCTCTGCCGTTCATGAATGGCGGGATCAAGGGTCCCTGGCATCACTGCGCGGCTGGATTGTGAGAGAGGCTTATGACGGCGGAAAAGCCCTTGTTCTCGGTTGGCGACTTTGTTGTTTATCCGACGCATGGCGTAGGCAAAATTGTCGGGATCGAGACCCAGGAGATCGCCGGCCATACTCTCAACGTTTTTGTCGTCGCTTTCGACAAGGATCGGATGACGTTGCGGGTCCCGCTTGCCAAGGCCAAGGTATCGGGACTGCGCAAGCTCTCAAGCCGCAAGGAGATGGATGCGGCACTCGCCAAACTACGTGGGCGCTCGCGGGTCAAACGCACGATGTGGAGTCGGCGGGCCCAAGAATATCAGGCGAAGATTGCGTCGGGAGACCCTGGCTCGATCGCCGAAGTCGTGCGCGATCTTTACCGCAATGTCGGTCAGCCGGAACAGTCCTATAGCGAGCGCCAGATCTATCAGGCGGCGCTCGACCGGTTTGTGCGTGAATTTGCCGCGGTCGAGCGCATCGACGAAACGACCGCGACGCAGCGGATCGAAGAATTGCTGACCGCCTAAGCGCGAAGCGGCAAAAAGGGGGGTAGCGGAACGGAGTGATCGCGTGGCGTGCGGCGCGCAACTTTGCGGAGTTGCGTGGCGCTCGAAGGGTGTGGGCGGTTGCCGCTATTCATGGGGCGGCGTTGGAATTGGCCCGCCTCCATGACAAAATTGGCGAGCGCTTTCGCGAAGGCGACCGGATCGTCTATCTCGGCGACTACTTCGGTCATGGCGTATCGATAAGGGCGACGATCGACGAACTACTCGATTTTCGCCGGCGCGTCCTGGCGCGTCGCGGCGGCTTTGCCTGCGACGTCATATTTCTGCGCGGCGCCCAGGAAGAGATGCTGCAAAAACTGCTGGAGCTTCAATTCGCGCCAAACCCCGGCGAAGTCTTGACCTGGATGATCAAAGCCGGTCTTGGGCCGACGGTACGCGCTTATGGCGGCGATGTGCAGAGGGGTCTCGCGGCCACCCGCGACGGGTCGCGGACGATCACCCGCTGGACGAGCGCATTGCGCAGCGCGATCAACGACTGCCCCGGCCACACACGGCTGCTGTCGTCGCTGCGCCACGCCGCCTTCACCGATCACAGCGGCGTGTTGTTTGTACATGCTGCAGTCGCGGCGTCACGTCCGCTGACAGCTCAGGGCGATGCGTTCTGGTGGGGCAGCGGCGACATCCTGGACCTCGCCGGTCCCTTTGACGGGTTCCGCCGCGTCGTCAGGGGCTTCGACCGCCGGCAGCGCGGGTTCGTTGAACGTGAATTCGCAGTCTCGCTCGACGGAGGCGCCGGTCGCGGCGGCCGTCTCGTTGGCGCTTGTTTTGCGCCCAACGGGAACATGCTCGATCGGGTCGAAGCCTGAGCATCATCGGCGACAGCCGCCAATCGGTCGCTCGATTGGCTGACGGGACACCCGCTGGTGCGGCTCACCGAAGAAAAACGGGAACGAGCCAGGGCGCTGCGAGCGAAGTGCAAACGGCGCCAAAACCCATCGCCGCCGCAGCGACCGCGCCGGAAAGTTCGCTTTCGCTGACGGTTTGGGCGCTCCCCTGCCCGTGCG
>JAFAHP010000305.1 GCA_019237175.1 Alphaproteobacteria bacterium | reverse complement strand
CCGGCCGAAAGCTGCCCGCTGCTCGACCTCGGACGCGTCGAGCCGCCGCGCCGGGCGAATGGCTCAAACCGACCCGGTGAAGCCGTTCGCGGCCCGTCGAGCCCATCGACCGCCCTTGACCGGGCCAATGGCTCAAGCCGACCCCTTGCGGACATTACGCACCGGAGTTCTGCATCGATTGACGCATTGAATTTACCGATCTCGGTCAGCGGTTCGCAATCCGTGATTAATGCATCACGGCGGGTCGACACCGATGTTCGCAGAACATTCGCTTGTCGGCGCCGGGCGTTCGCTTTTGGTGGCTAGCGCTGCCTGACCCTCGGGGAAACCGTTCTTGGAGCCTCTGCGATCAGTCGACAACCACAGCCCTACCAATAGGATAACGGTGGTGCCGAGAGTGCTCAGCGCATTCGAAATGAACAGCGGCGACAGCGCACCGACATCGCGCACCAGATGGTGTTTTTGTGGTCAGCAACCCACCCTCAGCCGACCTCAAGTTAGGGTACAAATGTTAGATTTTGACCACTAGACCCGACGCACTTGCCCCGGAACACCAATCGGACACTCCAGCGCCGCGCGGTCCCAGCCGCCCGTCTCCGCTGCTGCCGCATAGGTGGTGGAGAGAAACTCGAGCAGCAAAGCCTCAGGCTCTGTGGCGGTGCGTATCGTGTCGTATGGCAAAATGAACTCGCCTAGCCCTTCGTTGAAGTGGGCGCCGGGCGTTACCGGTCGGTCGCGGAAGCCCGATGGCTCGGGATAGGCATAGGAATAGAACGCCGCACGCGGAAATGTCGCGTTGCCCGGCCAGAACCCGGCACTACTGACCTCGTGCGAATAGGCTTCGCGCGTGACCGCGTCGGGTAGTCCGGGCACGCCGCCGGAATGGCGCGGCGCCTTCCGCCCCGAGAACCGGGTCACCGCGAGATCGAAGCTGCCCCAAAAGAAATGCACCAAGCTCGCCTTGCCGAGAAACCCGGTACGAAAAAGCTTGAAGATGCGATCAGCCTGGAGAAGCGCGCGCCAGAAGCGATGGGCCGCGGCGGCGTCATAGCTTCCATGGCTGCGATCTTGCGAGAAGAGGATCGGGTTGAGCACCTCGTTCGGCATCTCGTTGATCGTGACTGCGACGCCGAGGCCGTTCAGGAGGGTGATCATCCGCCGATGGAAATCGGCAACCGTTTGCGGCTCGAGCGGAAGGCTTCCCTTCTCGTCGCGACTCGTGCGCGCGAGGAGACGGTGAGCGTTGAAATCGAACTCGATCTCGAGAATTTCGTGGCCGATCGGGATTGGAGAGGTGCCGAGCCCGCGTGCGGTGACATAGAGCGGGACCTGCCAACCGTGATTGAGCCAGGGGGTCAGCTTGAGCCGGACCTTCCCGACGATCTGAGTCCAGAGCTGCAATGTTGCGGCTGTCTCACGCCAGCTGTCATAGGCCAGATCGGGCCAAACGGTGACGGCGCCGTCCATAGGCTCCTCCTGTCGAGGCGGATCTTTCGTCGGCTCGCAAGTATGGTGGTCGACCGCGCCAAGGGTGACGTTGTGATCGATCTGTGACGAGACCCGCGCTATCGACGCGAGATGGTTTATCCTAAGTCAAACAGTAAGAATTCTGCGTCGGTATCGGCTTCGATGGCAATCGCCGGCTCGTCTTCGACTGCCGCTCCATCGCCTTCGCGCATCTCAGTTCCCTTGACCGTCACGATGCCGCGGGCTAGTTGCAGCCACAGACCGCGGCCGTGCTCAATTTCGTGCACAACGCTCTCACCGGCTTCGAGATTGGCGACGAAGAGGCGCGCGTCCTGATGCACAGCGACCGTGCCATCCCGGCCCGCAGGAGCGGCGACGAGCCGCAGCCGCCCGCGCCGTTCCTCTATGGGAAATGTCCTCTGCTCGTAGCTCGGCGGTAATCCGGCGTGGTCCGGAATGATCCAGATCTGCAGAAAATGCAACGGTTCCGCATTCGACGGATTGAACTCGCTGTGCAGGATGCCGGTACCGGCGCTCATCCGTTGTACGTCGCCAGGGCGGATCACCGTGCCGTTGCCCAGGCTGTCCTTGTGCTCAAGCGCTCCGTCGAGAACATAGGAAATGATTTCCATGTCACTGTGGCCGTGGCGGGGGAACCCGGCGCCCGGAATGACACGATCCTCGTTGATGACCCGTAAGCTTCGGAAGCCCGTATGGGCCGGGTCTTGATAATGCGCGAAAGAGAAGGTGTGGCGGCTATCCAGCCATCCAGTCCGGCTTTGGCCCCGCGCCATGCGATCTCGGAAGCTAATCATAGATTCCTCCGGTCTTGCTAAGAGGTGGTCTTCATAACTACCTGATTTTCATAATCCCGCATCCACCTCGACCATGCCCATATTTACAGATCCAAGCCAATGTGCTCCAGCCGCAGTTGCGTCCCCTGTAAGGCCGGAGTCAGCGCCTCCAACCTTGTTACAAGAATTCGTGATTTTCGCGCCGCCTCGGAGGGTCCGCAAACCACCCGGCTGCGACATTTACCGGTCCGCAAGTGGTACCTTCGCATCGAAGTTGGAGCCGCGGTTCATCCTCGCGCACGCAGCGAACACTCCGGGTCAATCGTCCGCCGCCACCACGGGCGCTACCCTGGGCGCTAGAGCGAATTCTTATCCCTCGTTGTCACGAGCAAGTCCGTGTCCGGTGCGCCCGGGAGGGGCTTGTTTGCGACGGGCGTCCCGGCGGTTGACCTCCCGCAGGAGCAGGCCGCGGGGGCGTTGCGTCACCCGAAAACCAGCGCCGTTACCAGGGCGCGTCTATCGCTCGGGATCGTGCTGGGAAACGTGTTGCGCCTGGGCGGTTGCGACTTCGATTTGCCCGAGGCGTGGCGCCTGAGGTTCGAAGCGTGGCACCAGGGCCCCGGCCCCGAGCCCACATAGTATTGCAACCAATGCCAATAGTTTAATCATCGGAGCCACCTCCGCCACCACGGTGCGCGGGTGGTCATCGCGTCACGTGACAATTTCGGCCCGACCAGCGGGGCGCTCCCTTAATGTCGGTGCGTCAACAGCGCAGTCAACCGGCCGAAAGCTGCCCGCTGCTCGACCTCGGACGCGTCGAGCCGCCGCGCCGGGCGAATGGCTCAAACCGACCCGGTGAAGCCGTTCGCGGCCCGTCGAGCCCATCGACCGCCCTTGACCGGGCCAATGGCTCAAGCCGACCC
>JAFAHP010000139.1 GCA_019237175.1 Alphaproteobacteria bacterium | reverse complement strand
CTGGCATCGCTTGGCGCCGAGCTGACAGAGGTGTTTGCCCGCGTCTCCCTCGGCAACGCGCACGACATCCGGACAACGATAGCCTTTATCCACGGCGTCACGAGCCCTGCCGCCCTCGGCAATATCGCGCTGCTAGTCAGCGATCCCACCGCGCGCGCCGCGGTCCGCTATGCCTGGCAGTCGGGCTGTGCGCTTTATGCCTGCTTTGGCAGGGACACCATCATGCGCGAGGATATCGAACCGCGCCACCAAGACCAGGACGAACTTGTCGACCGCGCCGTTGCACATGGCGACGAGCACGTCATCAAGTTTACCGAAGCGTGCTTGCACCGGCACGCCCTCGACGCCTCGCCGGCCTACATGGCCGCCGTCGATCATGTGCGGCGCATGATACCGCAACGGTGAGAGGAAATCGCGGGCCGCTCCTTGCCCGTCGGCTTTGAGGTCGCTAAGACGGGCAATGGGAGAATGGGAGGTCCGACGGTGGAATTGTCTTCAGCGACCCACGACGCGCTGTTGCGCGTCGGCACATCGACCTTGACCGGCATTCTGTCGCGACGCGGTTTGCGCAATATGTTTCTGCAGGACGTCTGGCCGATCCGGCCAGATGTTCCACGGATGGTTGGCCCGGCGTTCACGATGCGCTTCATTCCGGCGCGCGAGGACAAGACTGCGACGGGACGAGGGGCAGTGCACCAGCGGGCGATGGAGGAATGCCCGCCGGGTCATGTGCTCGTCGTCGACGCCCGGGGCGACCCACGGGCGGCCTCGGCCGGCGATATTTATTGCGGCCGCCTAAAAGCGCGCGGTTGCGCCGGGATTGTAACTGATGGGGGGCTGCGCGATACGGAGGGGGTCTTTAACACCGGCTTGCCCGCCTATCATCGACGGCCGTCATCACCGCCGAGCGGGATCGTCCATCAGCCGGCCGACCTCAATTTGCCAATCGCTTGCGGCGGTGTCGCCGTCTATCCGGGCGACATCGTCGTCGGCGACTGCGACGGGGTCGTCGTGATTCCGCCGGACATCGTCGAGGCGGTCGCCGAGGAAGCGCTGGCGACTACCCTCTACGACGAATTCGCCGAAGCGGAGGTTGCACGCGGCCGCTCGCTGGTCGGCCTCTTCCCGGCAGCGGGGGAGGAGGCCAAGCGCGACTTCGAAGCGTGGAAGAAGACGCGCTCCGGTGGCAGTTAGCGCGCCGTCGGATATTGCTCGGCGCGGTAGGTCCGGCGCATCGTGTTGAGCTTTAGCGCGACCGGCGAGCCGAGCCAGACCGCATAGCGGGAGTGGTCGTCGTAAGAGTTGTCGGTCAGCGGGTGGACGAGAACGTCGAGACCCTCGCGGTTCAGCATCAGCCACGGCACGACGTTCTCGAACTGCGCCGCCGTAAACGTAAACCGGAATTGCGGAACCGGGTGGGGACCCCTTGGCTCGTCGCTCAATTCCCTGACCTCGACACCTAAGGCGCCGGCGATCGTTTCCCGCAGCCGTTGGGCGCGCCGGCGGGTCTCGGTGTCGTAATACACGTGTGCGTGATAGCCGTCGATCTTGATCGGCTGAGTATCTGGGTCGGTCATCCGCGTGTCTCCAACCTGCGATAGCGTCTAGCCAAAAACGGCGACGAATTCGCAGGTCACTAGCGCGTTGCTTTCGGCGCCGAGCGCCATCGTGTGTCGGGCCGGCCGGGATGCGGCGTCGGGGAACATCTTGACCCACTCGTCGTTGAGGGCTGCACGTCCGGTCGTCAGCTCCTTCATCCAGAAGGTCATCTTGATGATGTCGTCCGGGGTTCCGCCGGCAGATGTTATCGCCGTACGCACATGATTGAACACGTTGGTCACCTGCTTTGCCAGTTCCGGCGGCAGATTGCGCGTTCCCGGGTCGACGCCGCTGATCACGCTCGACATCATCACATTACCGATCCGGCTGGCATTCGGGATCGGGTTCTGATGAGCGAAACCGGGGAAATTCACGCTTTGCCGCTTGGCCATCACATCGCTCCTTTGTCCGTGCTGGCGTCCGGTGTGCCAGGGTTGCCCGAAACCCCTCTCTGGGGAGACCGCGAATGATGCGTTCGTGGATCTACTTTACCTGCGGCCGCTTTCTGCGCCAAGCGCGGGTCGGGCTCGGCGACCTCAGGGAGGAGCATGTGAGCCGGCATGGGTTCGCCGGTCCGGTGGCGCTGCTCTACCGCACCGACGGGCCGAACGAGGTCGTCCGGATCAAAGGCGGTTACCGGCCGCGGCAAATCGACACCGCCGATGTCGTCGCGGCCGACGCGGCGGACCCGCACCGGCATCGGTGTTGATACCTACCGGCCATTGAACATATCGCCCGAGTTCGCCCGAATGACCGGGTGACTTTCCTGAGCCGTGCCGGGCGCGGTGGCTATTTTTCTGCCCGTGGCGGGGACGAGACGTTCCAGAACAGTCGGGCGCGGGCAGCAGCCTTCGCCTGACGCAGCCGCTCCTGGGTAACTGCGTATTTTTCGAGCGCGGCTTGGTCAGCTGCGCCAATCGAGCCTTGCGTCGGCGATACGCAAGCGGTTGGGCAGCGCGTAATCCCGTTGGTGCGGATGAATTCAGCGATCACAGCTTCATAATCGCTCCGAACGGCCCGCTCACTTACTTGCCTGAGCATCGGGTTCCTCCAGCTTCGAGCGAATGCGAATTGTGAGATCACCTCAACCACGAAGATAATGAGGCGAGAGCGGCCCAGACCACTGCCCAAAGCCCGAGCGATAGGAGTAGTAGCCCAGCCGATGATGTTCCTCCGGTCTGACCGCAAGCCGCCTCGTATATCGACGGAGTGAATGGCGGGGACCAATGCTGAAGATTCGGGGATGCAGCAGGGTTCAGGCGCGCTGATGCGAATTTGCGGTCCATGTGCTCCTCCCGTCATTTCGATACGAATCTCGGGCAGTAATCATCGCCCGGAGGTCGTTTTAATTATATTTTCGTCAGTCTAACGTCTAGTAAGCGTCAAAAATCGGTCATAACTATCAATTATTTGTTTGGATTTTACCAAACTTAAATCTTTTAAAAATTTGATCGAATTGAATATGAAAACAGCCTACCATCATATATCAGAGATGCACCTGAGGTCGGCCGGGCGAAAAATACGATTTTGCCGTATTTTTGGTTAATCTGGGCGGAGCCCGGGCGATCCGCTGAGCAAGCGGAGCGCCTCGGGTTCTCTGTTTTTCGCCGGTGCTAGACGATCACGGCGGGAAGGACAGGAAGCACTTGTCGGATGCCAGGATGTAGGTCTCCATGTAATCCTGGATCACCGGACGGCGATCGAGCGCCTCCATCGCGCCGATCAGCGCCATCCAGTTCAGCATTTCGTGCTGCCCGGCAAATTCCATCTCGGCCAGCGTGCGCTTGCGCCAAACATCGTAGTCCGCACGGCTGACCGCGTCGAACAGCAGCCGGTCGCCTTCGTGATCCGGCCACAGATAGCCGTTTTTCGGCGACAGGAAGGCATGCGACCAGCTCGACGACGCGATCAGTGCGGCCCGATAGGGGGAGGCGGCCAATACCTGGGCGACCGCGGCGCCGACCTGCATGCAGCGCCAGGGTGCGGGTGCCGGCGGGTCCTCCGATTCGTCGGCCGGTCGTGGCGGCTGGAACAGGTGAGCAAGACCGCCTTTTGCGTGCAGCAAGGTGCGGCCGTAGCAGTTGATTGCAAACGGGATCACCGGATAGGGAAACCCCTTCCGGTCCCAGTCGAGATAAAGAAAGGTGTTGGTAAAGGCATGCGCCATCGGGTGGTGCAGCGGCTTGTACGCGTAGGCCATGTCGATGCCGCGCTCGATCAACCCGGTGGCGAGATACTTGGCCGCCTCGCGATGGCCCTTCAGCTTTAATGGCCAATCGCCCGGCTCGCCCCAGCGGTTGGGCTTGCCGCCGTTGCCGTTTTGCCATGGCTTGATATCGAATTCAGGGTCGTAGCCCAACAGGCAGAAGGCCGGGACGATGTCTTCGCGGAAATTCTCGTACTGGTCGTCGCCCCAGACGACCACCAGATCCGGGTTGAAGTCGTCTAGGATCTTGCGGATCGCGCGGAAATCGTTGCCGAAACGCTCGCCGCAGCGATTGGCCGCCGACAGCCCGTCATCGTTGCCGAGCTCGGCGCGCAGCTCGGCCGGCCAATTGGCCGGGTCCTTTCGTGAAGCTGCGACATTGGGGGCGCGCAAGGTCGTCTTGAACACCCCGGTCAACCCGTCATTCGGCATGCACAGGGTCGGCCAATGGGTAACGCCGAGACCGAGTATTTCCGCCATCTTCCTGGTCCTTCCGTTGGAGTGATTCCCGACCGATAAAAGCTAATACTGGCCGCGCGGCTCGAGGCCGAAGGCGTGCTGGCCGTACATGGTCCCGACCGCATCCCAATTGAGGCTGACATGACGCGCCACCGCGTTGGCGTCGCGCCATGCACGCTGCACCGGATTGCTGAGATGCAAGCCATAGCCGCCGGTCGAGGCGTTGAGCGCATCGACCGCCTGCACGGCAAGCTTTGTCACCCAGGCCTGGTTGCGGCGGCAACGGATGCGGTCGGCGATCGTGATCTCCTCGCCCGCGTAGAGCTTCTGCGTCATGTTGCGCATATCGGTTAAGAGGATCAGCTCGGCGCTCTCGACCGCGGCGGCCGCTTCGGCGTAGCGCAGCTGGATCGTAGCGAATTCGGCCATCGGGAGCTGGCCGCCGGCCAGTGCACCGCGGGTCTTGCGCACCCTGGTCATCTCCAGATAGGCGTCGAGCGCACCGCGCGCGGCACCCACCGCGGTCGATGCCAGCATCGAGGCGCCGTGGATCAACAGCGGCATGCGGTAGAGCGGGTTCTTATGATATTTGGCGCCGGGTGCGGTGCCGGCCCGCGCGTCGGCAAACAACAGCACCCGGTGCGCCGGAGCGAACACGTCGCGTGCAACGATGTCCTTGCTGCCGGTCCCGGCAAGACCGCAGACAAACCAGTTGTCGACGATCTCGCAATCGCCGATCGGCAACAGGAAGAACGCGCCCTCGAACGGGGGCTTCGCATCGGGTGGAGTGATGAAAGCGCCGAGCTTGACCCAGCTCGAAGCATCGCAGCCGCTGGCGAATGACCAGGTGCCATTCAGCACATAGCCGCCGTCGACCGGAACGGCGGTGCCGGTCGGCGCAAAGCAGGCGCAGGTAAACGGGTCCTCGTCGCCGTCCCAGACCTCGCGTTGCGCCTCGATCGGGAAGTGGGCGATCGACCGGCCGTTGGAGACCGCTCCGTTGACCGCCCAGCCGGTCGAGGCGCAAGCCGCCGAGATCGTCAGCGCGATCCTAAGCGCCGTCTCGCCGTCATATTCGAATCCGCCGAATTCCTTCGGCCGGCAGGTCCGCAACAATTCGGCGTCGCGGATCTTGTCGATGATATGGGGGAGCACGTTGCGATTGCGCTCGGTCTGTTCGGCGAGTGCGCGGATCTCGGGCACCATGCCGCGTGCGCGATCGATCAGCTCTTCCGGGCTCGGAACAGCAAAGCGCCGGATCGCGGCGGTGGTCATCCGCGTGAACCCCTTGTCAC
This sequence comes from Alphaproteobacteria bacterium, assembly GCA_019237175.1. Classification (GTDB taxonomy): domain Bacteria; phylum Pseudomonadota; class Alphaproteobacteria; order ATCC43930; family CGMCC-115725; genus AP-15. Next base: position 413 of record JAFAHP010000139.1, on the reverse strand, counting down.
AGCCCTCGCATTCACTAGTCAAACATGCGCCGGCGGGAAAAGCGCTGCAACCAAAAAGGCAAGGCGGCTGGCACGCCTCGTGCCCAATTCCGCTGTCGACAGCGGAAAAATGAGTTTTTGCCCCTGAAAATCGCCGCGCCGGCGTCGGGAATCCGGTTGTAATCAAAGTCTTGAGACCATTGCGGCGGTGCCGGCCGACAGCGGAAATCGGGCGCCGTTTGCGGCATTTGGCAGCGGACCGGCAGCGGAACTCAGCGACATGGCTTTGGCTTGCGGAATCCGGCATATAAGGAAGGCTTATTTAATTGATAAAATAGCATGATGCCCTGCTATATGGGTGCATGCTCGGCCGCCACAAGGGCCGCCGGCAACAGCAGCATTCCAGGAGCGCAGATGTCCGAGGTCAAGCGAGA
>JAFAHP010000555.1 GCA_019237175.1 Alphaproteobacteria bacterium | reverse complement strand
CATGCGCTATAGCGAAGCCCAGATGACCAGTGAATTGTTGGACCAACCGGAGTTTACCGGCACGCCGATTAAAATCTTCATTTGTTCGACTCCGAGAAGCGGGAGCTACATGCTGTGCCGATATATGATCAACGCCGGTCTGGGGGTGCCGCACGAATATTTTAACCCGGTGATCATGCGGCAAATCGCACCGCGGCTCGGGCTTGGGGAAAGCGTCACAAGACTGAAATGGCGACACCGAAGTCTGCGAGATCGGCTTCCTTTCGGCAATCGCGATCGGCTTGCCGAGATGGAGTTTCTGGACAAGTACCTGAGCGTGTTGATTCCGCGGCGGTGCCAGAGCGGAATTTTTGCGGCCAAAATTCATTTCGAGCAGTATTTCATAGTGCTCGATAATCCGGTCGGCCGGAAATTGCTCGACGGCGGACTGTTCGTCTATCTTTTTCGTGAGGATCTGTTGCGGCAGGCGGTCTCGCGCAATTTCTCCTATGTGACGGGACGCTGGGGGGACGATGATGGCGTCACCACCGCGCCGGTGCCGCAGTCGGATTTATTCGACGCTAGCGGCATTGATCGGGAAATTTGGACGCTGGCTGACGAAGATCGCGAATGGCGGCTGTTTCTGGCCAGAAACGGGCTCTCGCCGCTCTCGATTTCTTATGAGCAGCTATGCAAAGATCCGCCCGGGTTTGTCGCAGCGATCGCCCGTCGCCTCGGGCTCCACCCGGGGAGACTGCGGCAGGGATACAGCGAGCCGATCGCACCCTCGGGGCCGGACGAGCCGGCGCTCCCGAGCAAGAGCGAGGTCATCACCCGCTATCTTGCTGCCGTCCGTCAGATTCGCGGAGCTTCAGTCCAAACGGACTCACCCCGGCTACCCCAATCGAAATGGCCCGCCGGGGAGAAAGTCGGCTAATGACTGCTGCGAACCGGCCCCTTTTTTCGATCATCATCCCGACGCGAAACCGGTCCTCCCTGTTCGCGGTAGCGCTGCAATCGGTGCTGGAGCAGCGGTTGCGGGATTTCGAGGTGATCGTCGTCAATGACGGCTTATCGGACGAGCACGCGCTTCGGTATCGCGAATTGGAGCCGACGGACAACCGCCCGGCAGGGCGTGCGCTCCAGGGTAGGGAGGGAGCAGGTGCGGGCCGCGCCAGCCCTCCAGCAATGTTCTCGGCTGGCAGCGAAACGCCATGCAAGCCCGCTCGCCGGCCGAAATTTCAGCAGCCCGCGGCGCTAAAGCTAAAGTGCGCGAGCGACGGCGAGAAAGGCGCGGATCTTCTCGGGATCCTTGTGCCCGGGATGTATTTCGACGCCCGAGGAGACATCCACGATCACCGCACCTGACGTGTGCACCGCCTCGGGCAACAACTCCGCGGTCAGGCCACCCGACAACATCCACCGGCGTCGCCACGATCGGCCCGCAATCAATCGCCAATCAAAAACGAGCCCATTGCCGCCCGGTAAGGCGTTGGGTCGCCGCGGCGGTTTTGCGTCGAACAGCAGCAAGTCCGCTGCATCGTCGTACCGAACCGCGCCGCAAACATCGCCCGAATCCGTAATCGGTATCGCCTTCATGATCGGCAGCCCAAACCGGGTTCTGGCTTGCCTCACCCGCTCGACGCTTTCGCTGCCGTGAAATTGCAGTATGTCAAGCGGCACGAAGTCGAGAACTGCGGCGACATCCTCATCGTCGGCGTTGACGAACATCCCGACCCGTTGGACGCCGGCCGGAACCGCAGAACACAATGCCGCCGCTTGGGCCGGCGTCACTGCTCGCGGGCTCGGTGGGAAGAAGACAAATCCGAGATAAGCCGCCCCGCCGCCGATCGCCGCAGCCACCCCCTCGGCGCTCGACAATCCGCAAATTTTGACAGCAACTGCCATCGCCGCTACCGAAGCCAAGCGCGATCGACGCGTACCGGGACCTTCACCCAACCATCCCTGCGGGCTGGATCCCCTCTCTCCCACATTGCGGAAAAGGGTGCCGACCCCGGACCGCGGTCCAGCGAGGGCGGGTGAGGGGTCCGTAGCGATCCTGCATCTCCCGAGCCTTCTAGCGCTCGCCGCCCTCGCGCTGGCGTCCCATCGCTTCCAGCTGCTTGGTCAATGCGTCGATCTGCGCTTCGAGGCGTTTGAGCCGCGGGTCTTCGCCAGCGATTTGCGGCGGCATTGCTTCAGCTGCCGGGCCCTTGTCTTGGCCACTGTAGGGGGCAAGCATTTTGAGCGCGCGCTCGAACAGGGCCATGTTCTGCTTGCCCATCTCCTCAAACTGTCCGAACGGAAAGATGCCAAACGTCGCCTGCAGGTTCTTGCGGATCTGTTCCTGATTGCGGTTGAACGCGACCATCGCCTGTTCGAGATAACCTGGCACCAGAACCTGCATGCTGTCGCCATAGAATGCAATCAGCTGGCGCAAAAAGCTGATCGGCAGCAAATTCTGTCCCTTCTGCTCCTGCTCGACGATGATCTGGGTCAAGACCGAGCGCGTGATGTCTTCACCGGTCTTGGCGTCCTGGGCGACAAAGTCGCCGCCTTCCTTGATCAATTTTGCGAGGTCATCGAGGGTAACGTAACTGCTCGTCGCCGTGTTGTAGAGCCGCCGGTTGGCGTATTTTTTGACGATGACCTTGTTGTCGCCGGCTTTGGTATTGATCGAGGTGTTCATGCGCGCACCATTTCCCCTCGGGATCGGCTCCCTACGGCCAAGATACCGCGCGTCGGCAACGTCGCCTCGTCAAACCCGTGCACATCGCCTCGGGTGCGCTTTCGCGGCGGTGACATGCGAATATACTGCAGGCAATGACCGACGCCCAAGACCTCGCCCGCCGTTATCTCGCGTTGTGGGAGGAATATTTGACGACGCTGCTGACCGAGCCGGTGGGTACGCAGCTCGTCTGGGGATCGGCGGCGGATCCTCCCCGGTCGGGTGATGCCAAAACCGGCCCCGGATCGACGGCGCGCGCCAAGGCCGCTGCCGGCGCATCTGATCAGCACCTTGAGTTTGTGGCTGAGCTCGCGCGCCGCGTTACCCTTTTGGAAGATCGTATCGCCGCCCTCGAACGAGACCGCCCGGCACCTCCGCGCGCTCGCCGACGAAATCGACGAGTTCGGGTTTGAGCGGGTGAGAACCGCACTCGACCGCGAAATCACCCGCCGGGCGATCGCCTATATCGATGGGCTCGAAGCCTATCGCCGGCATCCCTATCAGCGGTCCACCCCCGCCCCGCCGGTCTTGTGGCAGGAGGGTTCGACACGGCTGCTCGACTGCGGAGGCGATCGGGCAAGACCGGCGGTCCTCGTCGTACCGTCCCTGATCAATCGCTATTACGTCCTCGATCTCTTACCCGAGCGCAGCTTTCTGGGGCATTTCGCGAAAGCGGGCCTCCGCCCGCTGGTCGTCGATTGGGGGGAGCCGGGCCCGGGCGAACGCGGGCTCGACCTCGGTGGCTATGTCGGCCGCCTCGAGCGGGCATTAGCCGTCGCCGCGCAACCGGGCGACAGGAAGCTCGGGCTCGTTGGCTATTGCATGGGCGGGCTGCTGGCCTTGGCGCTGGCCTTGCGCCGGCAGCAGCAGCTCTGCTGCCTGGCGTTGCTCGCAACCCCCTGGGATTTTCATGCCGAGCGGCGGCTGCAGGCACGGCTGCTCGGTTTTTTCGCCAATTATCTGATGACGCTAGACGCTTTCACCCTGCCGGCCGAGATCATCCAATGCCTGTTCTTCATGCTCGATCCGTTTCTCTCCCAGCGCAAATTTGTCCGCTTTGCGGCTCTTGATCCGGCGAGCGAGGCGGCCCGCGATTTTGTCGCGCTCGAAGACTGGATCAATGACGGCGTGCCGCTGTCGATGGCGGTGGCGCACGAATGCCTGCGCTTGTGGTATGGCGACAACGCTCCCGGGCGTGGGCAATGGCAGGTCGCAGGCGTCAAGGTGGAGCCGCAGCGGCTCCGCCGGCCGGCGCTGGTGGTGATCCCGGACCGTGACCGCATCGTGCCACCGGCGTCGGCCGCGCCGCTGGCGGCAGCCATCCCGAAGGCCAAAGCGCTGCGCCCGGCGCTCGGCCACATCGGGATGATGTCGGCCGCGCGCGCCCCCGAACTGCTATGGACCCCGATCGCCCGATGGCTCGAGGCGCGCTTTGCTGCCGACTGACCCGTAGCTACAGCGAGCGACCGCTAAGCTTGCTCGGCTTTCCCAACGCGTGCTAGCGTCGACGATCGGGATTACGGCAACCACAGATTTTTCCAACCGAGGTCTCGACCGTCCGTCGAGCGGCGGTTCACAAACCCCCGTAATAAACACCGGGAGGACCGACCCATGGGACAGGCGAACGCGCCGCGGTTCGACCTCGGCGCAAGGCAGGTCGCCAACCCCGCGTAGGATCATGGTTATTGCGCGGATCGGTATCGTCGTGGCGGCCGAGCGGGCGGGCGCATGGTCCTTGAGGGGCGAGGCGTTGACCCTTGCCGCCACTCTCGCCATCGTTTGCGCCTCATCCGCACGCGCTGCTCAGGATAGCGTCGCCTTTGGCCTCGACTGGAAGGCCGAAGCCGAATATGGCGGCTTTTACCAGGCGCTTGCTACCGGGCTCTACGCGAAGCACGGACTCGATGTCACAATCGAAGAGGGCGGGCCGCAGGTTAACCACATGATGCTGCTGATGGCCGGCCGGCTCGACTTTAATCTGGCGGGGGGGCGGGCGATCGAGTTCGCGGAAAAAAACCTGCCGTTTCTCGCGGTAGCGGCGATATTCCAGAGAAGTCTATCGGTGCTGATCGCCCATCCGGACCAGGGAAACGACAGTTTTGCCGCCTTGAGGGGCAAGCCGATCATGATCGGCGCCGACGCCCGGGTCGGCTGGTGGCGCTTCCTCGCTGCCAAATTCGGTTACGACGACAGCCAAATCCGGCCCTATACGTTCAACTTGGCGCCATTTCTTGCGAACGAAAAGGCGATCCAAGAGGGATACGCCAGCAGCGAGCCTTACCTGATCCGCCAGAAGACCGGTGTCGAACCGGTCGTCCTGCCGCTATCCGAGGCCGGCTATCAGGGCTATGCAAATATTATCGAGACCAGCGCCAAGTTCATTCGCGAGCGGCCGGACATCGTCCAGCGGTTTGTCGATGCCTCGATCGAGGGATGGTACTCCTATCTCTACGCCGATCCCCGACCCGCGAACCGGCTGATCATGCAGGCCAATCCCGAAATGCCCTCCGACCTCCTCGATTTCGGGCGCAAGACCTTGATCGCCCGCGGCATCGTCGATTCAGGTGACGCCAAAACGCTGGGGATCGGCGCGATGACGCATGCAAGGTGGCGCGGGTTTTACCGAGCGATGACCGCTGTCGGGGTCTATCCACCCGGTATCGACCTCGACAAAGCTTATACGATACGGTTTGTCGACAAGCGCGTCGGCATGGAGAAGAAGTGGTGACAAACCTCGCCCGGCCCGCCGGGCCGGCGGTCATAACGGCGCTGCGGCCCCGAAAACCGCTTGATCCGGACCGGGTGCCGGTCTTCATCTCATACGACCAGGCCGAACGCCTGATCACCTCCCTGCTTGATCGCGTCCTCTTATGGGCGCCGGACGCCGTCGCCGGCATCGCGCGCGGCGGCTTGGTGCCGGCGACAATGGCAGCATGTATGCTCGCGCTTCCGCTGTTCATAATCGCGTGGGACCGCAAGTCGGGCCTCACTCGCTGGATCGGCGATCCGCCCGCAGCGCCCAACCGCATCCTGCTGGTCGACGACGCTTGCTCGACCGGTACCACGATGGCCGCAGTCCGCTCGGCGCTGGTCGACTGGGGCTATGCCTGCACCACCCTGACGGTGCTCCACGATCCCGACACGACCGGCTATGTGCCGGATTTTTCGCACCCGATGCGCGAGTTGTTCCGCTTTCCATGGGAGCGTGGGGAAGCCACCCCGCTGGGGCGCACACGCCGCGCAACCGGTGCACCATCCGAACTTGCGGCCGAGCGTCTGTTTTTCGGGCTCGATCTCGACGGCGTCTTTGTCCCCGACATTTCACGGACGGGTTACGAGGCCGACCTCGCGGCAACACTGCGTAAACGTCAGGCGCTCGCCCCATTCGCGGTGCTGCCGCCGTTCTCGCCAGAGCGCGCAGTCGTCATCACCGGCCGGCCGGAATGCGACCGCGGGGATACCGAGACTTGGCTTGCGCGCTGGGGGTTCCAAGGATTGAAACTCGAATGCCGTCCGAACGAGGTTGGAGCGGATCTGGCCTCGGTCGCGCGCTACAAGGCGATCACCGCGACGCGCTGGGGCTGCACGAATTTCATCGAAAGCGAGCCCGAGCAGGCGATCCGCATTGCTGCACTCGCCCCCCATCTTGTCGTCAGCTGGTGGTCGGCTGCCGAGACCCGCGCCTGGGTCATTGGCGCCGCCAGCCCGCCAGGGCCGCTGCCGGCTTTCTGATGGACGCCGCGACAGAATAGAGAAGCCGCGCGGATCCACGGCGGCTGGACAGGCGGCGATCGCCGCCTCGAACCGCGAAGAAAATCCTCGACCGGCTCCGCACGGCCGCACTATTGGAGGCAGAATGACCGATCGCCTCTCCCTGACCCGGGCACTCGAATCAAGCGGAATGCAGAGCGATGCCGCCGAACGCATCGCGACCGAGATTTACGATGCGATACACGACAATGTCGCTACTAAAGCTGATCTGCGCGAGCTTAAGGGCGAGCTCGACGTTGCGGTGCGCGATCTGAAGATCTGGACTGGGTCGCTGGCGGCCGCGCTGTTTATCCTGTTGTTCGCGGCTCTGCATTACTGGCCCCCGCACTGATGCCGCGCACATTCGCCGAGGAAGGGGCGCCGGATCCGGCTAGTGCGCGACGCTCTCGGGCGCACCCGCTACCCGCTGGCACCGCGGCTCGATCCGCTGCGGCTGGGGTTGCCGCCGACGCAGGGAGTGGTCGTCGACGGAGATGATGACTAATCAATCACTTGGAATTCTTGCCGCCGCGTTGACAGGCGGGCTGGCAGGATCGGCGCTCACGTTGATCGTGAACTGGTTGCGGGTGCGATGGTTGAGGCCGCAAATGGAAGTCCTTTTCGACAATGCAGAGCCAGGTTGCCGTGTCGATACAAATGTACTTGGAGAAACTGATCCCACCCAGGGTTATGTAAGATTTAAAGTAAAAAACTCAGGAAGATCAACGGCGCTTGGCGTATCGGCGTGCGTCACTAAACTGACTTTTGTAGCTCCTGGTGCCGGAAGTCGGATTTACGAAGAAGATGGGTTGGACTTAAAACTTGTAAACGGTCGCCCGACCCCTTTTCTATTGGCACCGGGTGCGCATAGGCACCTCGATTTAGCATTGGTTTTGAAGCCCGGCGAACCCATCGCGCGCGGTATAGCGCCGCCCACGACAACGGCCGCTGCCGAGTTCCACTACATTTTTGAGTCTATTCCGGTGCGATTGTCTGAACATGGTTTTGGCACCGCCCGCGGTGTTTTCGGGGCTGAAATCTTTGCGGAGAACGCCGCAGCGACCCGATGGATTGCGATATGGTCGTGGGATGGAGGATTTCCCGGCCTCGACATTGGGGGCAAAGCGGGTTGAACGCTCGACGTTCAGGCGCCAAGGTGCGGGTGTGGACAACGGGAACCAGCGCCACCGCCACGGCGGGCGCACTGTTGCCGATTTCGGCTAGACACGCTACCGGCCTGCCGAGGGGCGCCGCGCGCGAGGCCAAGGCTCGACATTTTTGCGGCGGATGAGTCCCGCGCCGGCTGGACAGGTGGCGACCGCCGCTCCTACATTCCCTCCATGGCGCCCGGCACCGGCCGTGTGCCCAGCCGCTCTACCAGTCGCAAGGAGATCCCTGATGGCCGATATCGTTATTGCCGGCGCGGTTCGAACCCCGGTCGGGGCGTTCAACGGCGGGCTCGCCAGCCTGCCGGCGCACAAGCTCGGCGAGGTTGCGATCGCCGAGGCATTGCGTCGTGCCGAAGTCGACCCAAAAGAGGTCTCCGAGGTCATCATGGGTCAGATTCTGGCCGCCGGCGAGGGACAGAACCCGGCGCGGCAGGCCGCGATCGGCGCCGGGCTGCCGTTCGAGGTCACCGCCTACGGCGTCAACCAGCTATGCGGGTCGGGGCTGCGCAGCGTTGCACTCGGTTACCAGGCGATACGCAACGGCGACTCGGCGATCGTTGTCGCCGGCGGGCAGGAGAGCATGAGCCAGGCGCCGCACT
>JAFAHP010000754.1 GCA_019237175.1 Alphaproteobacteria bacterium | reverse complement strand
AGCAGGCACACCGTTAGGGTGGGCAACCGCGCAACCGCCGCGGAACGCTGCATGAGGATGGCCGGCCGTGGTTTGCCGCCGAACTCGCTGCGGCGATCGGCAACCACAACAACATCGCCGCGGCGAAGCTCAAGCACCTCGTTCTTCGGCATCGATTAGATCGAGCAGGTCGTCGAGATTAGCGTCCAGCCACTCGAGATCGTCCTCGGTGGTTGCTGCAGCAACGAGCGCGCACTGGCGCGCATATTCCGCGGCAAAACCGGGGGCACGGGTGTCGGGCACCCAGATCTGGATCGGGCGCATGCCTTGTTCGCGCAGCTTGGCGCGGCGGCGCCGAACGCGATCGGCCGATGAGCTTGCCATAGGCTACATGTAACAAGGCTGAGGCGATCCCGCAAGGTGGATAAAAAGCGCCGCGGCGGCGGGGCAAGGCACCGGGGGACAGGCCGTTGTCAGCCAGTCCCAACCGTCCCGTCGAAAATCACGGATTCTAAACCATTATTTTTCCAAAACGCAGAACACGAGGCTCCCGCCTGGCGGCGGGCTGCGATCCCCGGCCGTCCCGGTCCATCTGTTCGGGGTCGGGTTGGGGCGTGCATTCGCAAAACCGGCTCGGCTGTGGGGGTTGCTGTGGAGTTCTCTCCGAAGCGTTTCGAGAGTGATTGATTTTATTGGGGTTGTGGCGGAGAGGGAGGGATTCGAACCCTCGGTCCCCTGCAAAGAGGACAACGGTTTTCGAGACCGCCCCGTTCGACCGCTCCGGCACCTCTCCGATTAAGCGGATACAATCACTTAGCACGGAGCAGACTGGAACAGCAAGAGAACAAAACTAAAATTGGTCGCGGTGGCGGGAAGGAGGCTGCGCAAAGGCTGAAGGCGGGCAAGACCGCTGGGGACGGGCCGCTGTTCTTAGAGGGTCTTGTGCGGCAAAGTTGCGATCCGCTGTTTCGGCCGGTCCTCGCGCACACGGTATGCTCCATCGCTGATTTCCGTCTGAGTGCTGGTGCACCATCGGCCCACGAACGCTGCCGCGGAAGTGGCATCGAAGAAATAGATCGCGACCGCATCGTTGACGACGCCGCGCTGCCCCGCCGGGGTCATCGCCCAGCCATCGGCACCGCAGTTGTCGTCGAGCCAAGCCTGCATCGCCGTGAGACGTTCGCCAAAGCCGCCGATCGGGACGGCGAGTTTGATCCGGCACGGGAAACGCCGCTCGGCCTCGGTGATCATCAGCTTGGAACTGGCCGCCATCTGTACCCTGTTCGTTCTGATGAGGCATAATGCCCGCTCTGATGCGGCTTGGCAATTGGGAGCGGCCGGCTGGCGGGCGTGCTGGCATGCTCCGGCAAGACCGAGTAGGCTTCCTTCATTCGCGCGCGGGACCCGTTTGTGCTCCAGCGCGGTTCCAAGCCGGGAGACACCATGGGTATCCGCTCGGTCGGGATTTCGGCAGCATGCGTTGCCGCGCTCGTGGCGCTGCCGCTCTCGACCGCCAAGTCGCAATACTACTACCCTCCACCGTGCTCGCCGTTTCCACTGTTCTGGCCGTTCTGTATTGCAGGCGCCGTGGTGGGTACTGCCGCAATCATCGTCACCGCGCCGTTCCGGGCACTCACGGGAGCGCCGCCCCTCTACTACGGCTATTACTGGCCCTCCTATTACCCATCGCCGGGATATAATGGGCCAGGATATTACGCGCCGCCAAACTACTACGCGCCACGCTGAGCCCGCCTGCCTTGTCGTGCCTTTGCGGCGCAAGCCGTGACGATGGCGGCGCCGAGGCTCTTTACCGGTAATCTCGTCAGCCCTGCGGATTTTTTGCACGCCGCGTCCCGGCCGTCTTGGCCGATAAGGTAAACGCCCCGCCGGCGCGTCGCAGCTTGCCACCGGTGCGCTTACGCATCAACCGGTTCAGGGATATGAGGCCGGAATGACTTCCTCAAACTTGCCGTATTGATGATCCGCATAGCGGATCGCCTGCTCGCGGGCGTTCGTGCCCGAAAAGATCCTGACCTCGCAGCCGCCGTCATCGTCAAACCACTCAACGCGCCATTCCCCGACGTGCTCGCAATCCTCGAAAACCTTCGCCGTTTGCGGCAATGCACCCTCCATTTCGTCGCCCGGTTCGGGCGGCCGCCATATTAACGCCACGGTTGCCACATTTGTTGCATAGTTCGGTCGGATATCCGAAATGCCTTACAGCGACCTCGACGCCGCCAAGCCGGTACCGTCCATGACGCTGGTCATCAGCGCAATTGCCGCGTCATGGAGCGGGAAGGGTTTTGACCTTAGCGGCCCGTTATGAAACCGACGACGCGGTCACCGGGATAATTTCGTCCGGTCTGTTGTCAGCGGCGATACGGCGTCTTGGCACAACCATCGTCGCCCGCACTGGCGGGCTGTTAAATCGCGCGTCCGCGCAGATCATTGTTGGTGTGGCGATCGCCCGACAGCCAGCGCGCGAGTTCGCTGTGCGCATCGGCGCGGCGCAGCGCGTCGATCTCGGCGACGTCGTCGGGATCCTGGGTGAATTCGACGGTCAGCCCGTCCGGCGATTGCACATAAATCGATTTGCAGTAGCCGTGGTTGCTCTCGCGGTATTGTTTGCCGGCGGCTTCGAGCCGCTGCTTCAGTTCTTCGTAGGTCTCCGGCTCGGCCTTGAAGGCGATATGGTCGTAACGCCCGATCTTGGCCGGCTTCTCGGCCTGGGTCATTTCGTAGAGTTCAGGGTCGGCGAACTGAAAGAACGCGAGCGCGCTGCCATCGGCCATCCCGAAAAAGGTGTGACAAAACTCCACCTCGCGCTGCAGTTCGGCGCTGTAACTCTTCTCGCACCAGGTCGCGACCAATGGAATGCCTAAGAGATCTTCGAAAAACCGCCGATTCACTTCGTGGTCTTGGACGACATAGGCGTTGTGATGCAGGCGCGAGGGCAGCCGTGACAGCAATTTCGTCGTCGTTGGTCCGGATGTCGCTTCGATCGTGTCCATCTCCATCCTCCCCGGTCAGCTTGTCGGTCACCAGGACGGTATCACACCATGACGGTCGGCAGACAGTTGCGATAAGCGTGCCATCGGCCGATCGGCCCGCCTCCGATGCAATCCTGCATCCCGCAGGCGATCGTTGGTGGGCTCCGTAGATGTGCGGCATGCTCAGAGTAAGGTTCGGTAAGAAACGGGGGCTGTCGTGAAAATTAGCACCATGATTCGGCTTGGCCCCGGGGCCGAGCCGCACA
>JAFAHP010000654.1 GCA_019237175.1 Alphaproteobacteria bacterium | reverse complement strand
GACCGGCTGCCGCGTTGCCGGTCGCAGCCCCGGAGGCGCCCCCGGCTGCCGCGCCGGACAACGGACCCGAGGGATATGCTGGCGCGGGCGCGGGTGCCGCGACTGGCTGGCAGACGCCGTTAGAATAGGCGTATCCTGCCGGGCAGGCGTATTGCGCCATCGCCGCGCTCGATGTGCCCGCTGCCAGAGCAGCAGCGATCGCAAAGATCCTGAGCTTGGTCGGCATCGTCATCTCCGCAAAGCATGCAACAGAGCGGCAAAGCACCGCTTCTTCAGTTAAACGGTGCACCTATAAGAGTGTTCCGCGCTTGGCAGGCCCCGTTTCTTGCCAGCACCGCCCTGAGAGGTTTGGCTCGGCTATGCAACAGGCTCTGTCCTTCGACCGGTCCGACCGATGAGATCAATCCGGGACGTTTATCTCCGCGCCGTAGCGCTCGGCCATCTCTGCGACGTCAGGCTCGATCTGACGGCCGCAGTCGGGGCACCAGGCGAGAGCCGTACACCGGCACCGGCGGCATTACCCAATATCATCGGCGGGCCGGGTAGGCGTTCAGCGTTTCTCTCCTGCAGAAATGGCTATCTCAGGCGCCGCTCCGATTCCGATATTGCGCGACCAAGCGCTGGAGCATTTGCGGCCTGATTGTGCGAGTTCTCTGTCAGCATCGGCGGGCGCCGTGGCGATAATCTGCGCCGCCAGTTCGAGCAACGCGACGACGGCCAACGCTCCATCTGGGCCGCCGGTCGGCTTCAGGCGGGCTTCAGTCAAGGTCTCTCGTAGGCGCTCGACAAGTAGGTCGACTTTTTGCTGGAATGCCGCATCGGCGTCGATGTTGGGGATGTTTCTGTCAGCCATAGTCGAGCCTCTTTCATCGGGCCGCATCCTCATCGTCTCCGACGCCCTTGGCCGTGCGTCGGCTCCATGCCGGGACGCCCCGCGTCTCGATCCGCTAAAGGCGATTCTCAATAAGCTCGATCCGCCGCCGAAGCCCGAACCACTGCCACCGCTACAAGCAGGAAACGCTCATCGTCCAGCTTCTGGCGCAAATATCTAGCGAGCGCGGCGGCTTCTTTGTCGTAAGGTCGAGGGTCATAAAACGCGATATGGGTGGCGATAAGATACCAAACCTGGCTATGAGGTGCCTATGCTATGAGGTGTCTATATGGAACCTAAAGCGCGGGCAAGGCGGTCGGCTATGTCGAACCATCTGTTATTTAACAGCATTTAACCGGCGGGTTGGTGGAGCCGAGGGGGATCGAACCCCTGACCTTCGCATTGCGAACGCGACGCTCTCCCAGCTGAGCTACGGCCCCGATCGCGCTTCTCAAACCCGTCGCGGGTGGCGCGGACTATGGTCGGCACACCCGCGGCTGTCAAGCGGTGGTCTCCCCAAGGACAGCGTGCCGGACGTCCGTTGCTTGCTTGCGGACCCCCGACCCGTGAGGTTACGGTCTCGCAGCATTTTGCCCGAGGTCGGCGAGGTTATGTATGCATTTTTGAACCTGATAGACACGGTGATCAGGATCTACATCTGGCTCTTGATCATTCAGGCCGTGTTGAGCTGGCTCGTCGCCTTTGGAATTGTCAATCGCCACAACCGGGTCGTCGGGACGGTCGAAGATTTTCTGTGGCGCATCACCGAGCCGGCGCTGCGTCCGATTCGCCGCATCCTGCCCACTCTCGGCGGGATCGATATCTCGCCGGTGATCTTGATCCTGCTGTTGTATTTTATCCGCAACCTGATATTCGAATATTTTGCCTGACGGCCCCTTGACCCTGGCGCGCGACGGCGTGCGCGTGGCGATCCATCTGACGCCGCGGGCAAAAGCCGACCGTATCATCGCGGTCGTGGCCGCTGCTGGGGGGCGGCTCGTGCTCAAGGCCAGCGTTACCGAACCGCCGGAGGATGGCCGCGCCAACGAGGCACTGTTGCGGCTCTTGGCGCGTGGGTGGCATTTGTCCCGCCGCGATCTCTCAATCGCCGGCGGTGCCGCCAGCCGGCAAAAAACGGTGCACGTTTTGGGCGAGCCGCAGCGGCTGCTGGCGTACCTCGGCGGGTTGATCGCCAAACTGTCGGGGTCTTGAGGGGCGGAGCGATGACGCATTCGCTGCTCTCGCTGGTGATCGCCGGGATCGCCTTCTGTGGTTCCCACACCCTGTTGTCGAGCACGCGATTGCGGGGATCGTTGCGTGACCAGATCGGCGAGCAGGGCTTCCTGGCGATTTATTCGTTGACTGGGCTTGTCACCTTCGCCTGGTTTGTCGTCGCCTATTCGCGCGCCCCGGTCATCCCGGTATGGACACCGCCGCAATGGACCGCATGGGTGCCGATCGTGCTGATGCCGTTCGCCTCGCTGCTGCTGGTAGCCGGTTACAGCACGCCCAATCCCACCGCGGTCGGCATGGAGCGGTCGGCCCGCGCCGACGATCCCGCGCCCGGCATTATGCGCGTCACTCGCCATCCGGTAATGTGGGCGGTTGGCTTGTGGGCGCTGGCACACCTGGCCGCGAACGGCGACCTTGCCTCCGTTTGGTTCTTTGGTGTGATCGGCGCGCTTGCCCTGGGCGGGACGATATTGATCGACCGCAAAAAGCAATTGGCGCTTGGCAGCAATTGGCAACGGCTGGCAAGCCTCACCTCGAACATCCCATTTGCCGCACTCCTCGCCGGCCGCACACGGTTGCGGCGGCGCGATATTGGCCTGCTACGGCCGTTGGCGGCGTTGCTGCTTTACGCCGTGCTGTTCCTCGCCCATCCGCTCTTTGCCGGCATGCCGGTGATGGTCCCCTAGGACGCGCAGCTAAGCTGCGCATTTCAAAGACCGTTTCAGACTATGGAGGAGATGCCATGCTATTGCCGCTCGCCGGACGCCGCCTTTATTACGATCTCGCCGGCCCCGAGGACGGCCCGGTGGTGTGTATCACCCACTCGCTCGCCGCCGACGGCGGCAGTTGGGCTGAGCAGGTGCCGGCCTTGCTGGGGGCGGGATTTCGCGTCTTGCGGCTCGATATGCGCGGACACGGCGGCAGTGACCCGGTTGCCGGGGATTACACGATGAAAGAGCTCGCGGGCGATGTCGCAGTTGTGGCAGATCGGCTTGGTTTCGCGCGGATGCACTACATCGGGCTGTCGATCGGCGGCATGATCGGTCAGGCCTTTGCCCTCGAACACGGGCACAGGCTGATCTCGGCATTGTGGTGCGACACATTGCCGGCAAGCCCGCTTGGCGCCAAGGCGGCATGGGACGAGCGCATGGGTATCGTGCGTCGCGCCAACTCGCTGGAGCCGATCGCCGACGCGACGATGGGCCGCTGGTTCACCGACGCTTTCGAGGCCAAGAATCCCGGCCGTTGGAAGCAGATCCGCGAGACGATCGCCGCGACGACGCCAGCCGGTTATCTCGGCTGCTCAGCGGCGATCCTCAATTTTGATTTTGTGCCGCGCCTTGGCGCGGTGCGCGTGCCTACCCTCGTGGTCTGCGGCGCCGAGGATCCCGGCACGCCCGCCAGCGAGAACCGCCGCCTTGCCGGTCTCGTCCCAGGTGCTCGCTACGAGGAGATTGCCGGTGTGCGGCATTTTCCGAATGTCGAGGCGCCCGACGCATTCAACCGCATCATGCTCGGCTGGCTCGACCAGGACAAACGGACCCGGTAGGGAGAAACGGGTAGGGCGGAAAAGCGAAAGCGCATTCCGCCAGTTGCGGAGTTGATCGGCGGATTACGCTCCGCTGATCCGCCCTACTCGGCCCCTGACCACCGGTTGGATCTCACTCGCGGTCGCGCCGGGCGGCGAGGCGCAAGCGCAGCGCATTCAATTTGATAAAGCCGTCGGCGTCGCGCTGGTCGTAAACAGCGTCTTCCTCGAAGGTGACATGGGCAAGGCTGTAGAGGCTCTTTGGCGATCTGCGGCCGACGACGCGGGCCGTGCCCTTATAGAGTTTGAGCCGCACGACGCCCTCGACATTTTCCTGGCTCTTGTCGATCAGCGCCTGCAGCATGGTCCGCTCGGGCGAGAACCAAAAGCCATTATAGATGAGTTCGGCATAGCGCGGCATCATCTCGTCCTTTAGATGCGCGGCCCCGCGGTCGAGACAAAGGCTTTCGATGCCGCGATGTGCCGCTTGCAGGATCGTGCCGCCCGGCGTCTCGTAGACGCCGCGCGATTTCATGCCGACAAAGCGGTTCTCGACCAGATCGAGCCGGCCGATGCCGTGCTTGCCGCCGAGCCCGTTCAGTCGTGCCAGCAACGCCGCCGGCGCTAGCCGCTCGCCGTCGAGTGCGACCGGATCGCCGCGCTCAAAGCCGACCTCGATATATTCGGGGGTGTCGGGTGCAGCTTCCGGCGCCACGGTGCGGCTATAAACGAATTCCTCGGGCTCGGCCCAGGGATCCTCCAGGATTTTCCCTTCGGCCGAGATATGCAACAAGTTGGCGTCGACCGAAAAGGGCGCCTCGCCGCGTTTGTCGCGCGCGATCGGGATCTGGTGCTGCTCGGCGTAATCGAGGAGCCGCGTGCGCGAATTGAGATCCCACACGCGCCAGGGTGCTATGACTTTGATATCGGGGGCGAGCGCGTAATAGCTGAGTTCGAAACGGACCTGGTCGTTGCCCTTGCCGGTGGCGCCATGGGCGACGGCATCGGCACCGACCGCGCGCGCAATCTCGATCTGCCGTTTGGCGATCAGCGGTCGGGCGATGGAAGTGCCGAGCAGATAAGCGCCTTCGTACAGCGCGTTGGCGCGGAACATCGGAAACACGAAATCGCGCACGAACTCTTCGCGCAGATCGTCGATGAAGATCTCGCGAACCCCGAGCAATTCTGCTTTGCGCCGCGCCGGCTCCAATTCCTCGCCTTGTCCCAAATCGGCGGTAAAGGTGACGACTTCGCAGCGATAGGTTTCCTGCAGCCAGCGCAGGATCACCGAGGTGTCGAGCCCGCCCGAATAGGCGAGCACCACTTTCTTTACGCGTTCCGGCATTGCCCGATCCTTGGATGGGTTTGAGTGTCAACGCGAAGGGCCTAAGACCTCTGTCGCAACCGTTGTCTGCGAATTCGCGGTTGATCTTTCCTCGTCCTAATCAACTAGAGTAAACTCCCTGCTGTGGCCGCGACCTCTCGAAGGAACTTGTTTAATGATCCTTTTGCGCATGGCATCGCTGATCACCTATCTGACCGTGCTGGTTGCTGCCACCATTCCGGCACAGGCACAACAAGAATTCCCGCCGCCGCAAGGCAAAGGTCGCGCGGTCGTTGTTGTCTCCGGCGCGTCGGGCCCGGGCCATTATCAATTTGTGACCGGCCAGATTGCGCAACTGGGTTACGACGCGGTGCTGTTCGACGGCAACAAGATCGCGGGCACCCATGGCGCTGCGCTGCGCACGGCAATCCAAACCGCGCTAGGCATGCCGCACGCACTTCCCGGAAAGGTTGGGCTGGTCGGCTTCTCGCTCGGCGGCGGCGTAGTTTTGGGCTATGGCTCCCAATGGCCCGATCTCGCCGCGGTTGTCGTCGCCTGGTATCCGGCAACGAGCCCGATCCGCGATATTGCCGATTTTGCCGGCCGATTGGCCGTACCGGTGCTGATGCTCGCCGGTGAAGACGACACCTACCGCGGCTGTTGCCTCATTGCAACCGCACGCAACCTCGCTGCGGCCGCGGCCGGGAAGCCGTTTCAACTCGTCAGCTATCCCAATACTCAGCACGACTTTGTCTATGGGGGTGATCATTACAATCCCCAAGCCTACACGGACGGAATGCAGCGGACCGCGGCCGAACTTGCACAATATCTCGGTCGTTGACGGTCGCGGTGCGGCCGCTGGCCCAACCAGCGATGGGGCACCTCTAGGCTAATCGGAATCGGCCGACGCGGTGACGGGTTCGGCAACGCAATTGCCAACGCGGCGCTCGATAAACGAAACCGCGACATCGAGCGCGCCGAATTGCGCCAAGGTTTCGTGGCGCGCGTCAGGCGAGAACCAGCCCTCTTTCAAAGCTTTTGCTGCCGCGAGCAGCGCGCGTCCATGGCGAACCGGCACCACCATATCCCGCTCCCCATGCAATATCAGCAACGGCGCGCTCACCTGGCCAATACGCGAGAGAGAATCAAAGCGGTCGTGCAGTAGGATTGCCGCCGGGACGAAAGGGTAGCGGCGCTGGGCGCAGGCGGCCACACTGGTAAACGGCGCTTCGAGGACCAGAGCGCCGATTTCGTGGCCGGCGGCGAGGTACACTGCGATACCCGATCCCAGCGACTCGCCCCACAGCACGATGCGGCGCGGCGCGAGCCCAACGGCGGCGAGAAAATCGAGCGCCGTCTCACCGTCGATGAATAGACCGCGTTCGCTGGGAAAGCCGGGATTGCCGCCATAGCCGCGATATTCCGCCAGCAACACGCCGTACCCTTCCTGCGCAAACCGGCGCAAGCGCTCGGCGCGATAGCCGATATGACCGCCATTGCCATGGAAATAAAGGATGACGGGCCGCCCGGGGCGCGGCGGCAAATACCATGAAAAAAGCGTCAGGCCATCCGCGGTCACGAGCTCGACCTCATTCACGCCGAGCATCACCAGATCGTCGAGCAGCGGCCGCGTCTTGCGCGGACGATAGAGCAGCCGGCGCTGACACATATAGAGCCCGCCGACAATCCCGCCGTAAACGGCGAGCGCCGCCCCGATCAGCGGGTCGGGCATGCCGCGGAGACGATTAGGGAGAAGAAACAGCCTCCGGCTCGCGCCCGCTGCGGCGCGCCCGCACACTCGCCGATTTGAGCTGGCCGCAGGCGGCGAAGATATCGCGGCCACGCGGTGTTCGCACCGGGGCGGAATAACCGGCAGCGAAGACAATATCGGAAAAGGCGGCGATCGCTGTATCGGTCGAACACTCGTAGGGGGCTCCGGGCCACGGGTTGAACGGGATCAGATTGACCTTGGCGGGGATACCGGCGATCAAGCGAACGAGTTCGCGCGCGTCGGCCGGGCTGTCGTTGACCCCTTTAAGCATCACGTACTCGAATGTGATCCGCCGCGCGTTGCTGGCGCCCGGGTAGTTGCGACAGGCGTCGAGCAATTCGGCGATCGGGTATTTGTGGTTCAGCGGCACGAGTCGGTTGCGAATTTCATCGCGTACCGCATGCAGCGAGATCGCGAGGTTGACGGCAAGCTCGGCGCCGCAGCGGCGGATCATCGGCACCACGCCAGCGGTTGACAATGTGATCTTGCGACGCGAGATCGACAGCCCCTCGGGGTCCATCGCGATCTTCATCGCCGTCGCCACATTGTCGTAGTTGTAGAGCGGCTCGCCCATGCCCATCAGGACGATGTTCGTCACCCCCGGACGTGGGCCTTCAGTGCGCGGATTTAGTCCGTGGGCGTCCGTTGCGACCTCCGGAGTTCCGGGGAGCCGGTCGGCTTGCGGCAATGGCCACTCACCCAGTGCGTCGCGCGCAACCATGACTTGCGCGACGATCTCCGCGGGGGTGAGATTGCGCACCAAGAGCTGGGTTCCCGTGTGACAGAACGTGCAATTGAGCGTGCAGCCGACCTGTGAAGAAACGCATAAAGTGCCGCGGTCTTCTTCGGGGATATAAACGGTCTCGACCTCGTGCCCGTCAGGAAAGCGCAACAACCATTTCCGCGTCCCGTCGGCGGAGACGAGGCTGCGCGTTACCGCCGGACGGATAAGTTCGTAATCCTCGGCGAGGCGACCACGAAATGCCTTCGACAGTGAGGTCATTTGCGAAAAATCGGTGACGCCGCGATGATAGATCCAATGCCATAGCTGGCGCGCGCGAAACGGCTGGGCACCAAAGCCGGCCATTTCGGCGGCAAGGTTTATGCGGTCGAGCCCGACGAGATCACGGCGCTGGTTTGTGGTGGGGATTTCGCTCGCCATAGTGGTTAGATATGGAAGCCGATCGGCACAGGCGCCACATCCGCCATTTACCGTTTGATGCCGCAAGCCTTGTCGATCAGGCCCAATGTCTGGGCAAACCCGGACAACGAATAGACGTCGGTGATCGGCTGTCCTTTCTGCGGTGTGGCTTTGAGCGCCGCCTGCCTGCCCTTGGCCATCGCTTGGACAATAGTGTTGTCGAGCTCGGTGGTTCGGGACCAGGCGGTGTCGCCCTTGGTGAAGAGATCGAAATGCGCGCCGTCGACATCAAGCGACGCGTCGCTCCCGTCTTTTAGCGGGGTCCCTGCCTTAAAGCTGATGACATTTGCGGAGTGTTCCTCGGGGCGATGATAGACCTCCGCCGCCGATAGGCCCCGCTTGAATTTAGCCGGTTCGCTTTTGCGCGGGCCACCAGCAAGATAGCAGACCCGTCCGGATTTCTCCTTGTAGAGATAGGCGTTCCACGGCCCGATGCCGCCAAGCCGCTGGACCGCCGGCGGCCCTGCGGCATGTTTTGGCGGGGCGTGCACGCTCTCTTGCTCCGCCGCAAGCGCCGGCACGACCAGCGCGGAAGTCATCAATAACGAAAGACTGAGAGGGCTTAACCAAAACCGCGTCATGACCTTTCCACGAAAATGATTGACCCAACCAAAATCCATCAGCCGCTGGCGGTGGCTCCCGCTTCGCGTAAAAAGACGAGCAAGTCGAGAGAAGGTGCGCGTGTTCCGGCCTGCGCCAACAGCGCAAGCGTCTCACCACGGCAACGCGATTGAAAATCGAAGAGATCCGCGAGAACGAGACGTGTTGTTGCCACGAAACGATTGCCGCGCCTATCCATGTAATGGATCGACGACGCCATCGCAGCCTCGGACAAACCGTCGACAAGGTTGCGCAGATGTTCGTCTTCAGCGAGGCGAGCGATTTTCAGCGCGAGCAAATCGGCGTAGAGGATCTGATTTTTTTCGAAAGGGGGGGGCGTGCGGCCCTCGAGGCGGGCGATCCAAGCGCGGTCGGTTACCAAAACGTAGTTCAACGTCGCGTGCAGCGAGCCATGGCTCGAAGGCCGTTCGCGCAGGTATTCCACGGCGCTGAGCGTCTCGCAGGCGCCGTACAG
Organism: Alphaproteobacteria bacterium; assembly: GCA_019237175.1. Classification (GTDB taxonomy): domain Bacteria; phylum Pseudomonadota; class Alphaproteobacteria; order ATCC43930; family CGMCC-115725; genus AP-15. The sequence continues at coordinate 1,087 of JAFAHP010000654.1, read as the reverse complement.
CCGTCGGTTGGCCCAAGCGCTATGTCGCGCGAGAACCGCGAAATAGGCTTGGGACATTCGAATGCTCCCCGCAATGATGACCCGCTGATATTACCAGATCGCATCACGCGGCGCATGACCCTCCCCCTGGCTGGCTAAAGCGGGCACAATAGTGTAATGGACGAAATCACGATACGTGCGGCGCGGCCGGCCGACGCACGCGCCATCGCCAGACTCGACATCGAAACATGGCGCACGACCTATGCCGGCATATTGTCAGCAAATTATCTGGTCGGGCTGTCGCGGCAGCGCCGGGAGTTCGGCTGGCGGATGGCCATCCTGCGTGACCCACGCGATATACGGGTGGCGGTCGATACCGCCGGCATCATTCAGGGGTTCGGCAGTTGCGGGCCGAGCCGTAGCGATCGCCGCTTTCCCGGCGAGGTATTTACGCTATACATCGCTCCCGATTGGCAGAATAAGGGGATCGGCCGGCGCCTGCTGGTTGCGTTGTTTCGGCGTCTTGTTGCTTCGGGCCTCGATGCCGCGATTGTCTGGGTGCTGCGCGACAATCCGGCGCGTTTTTTTTATGAACGCCTCGCCGGGCGCATTGTCAGCCACAAACCGATACCGGTCGGCGGCGCGGTCGTCGAGGCGCTGGCTTATGGCTGGCCCGATCTCCCGGCCTATCTCGCGGCGGTGTCGAGCGAGGACCATGGCCCGGAAAGCTGAACAGCGGCTCCCGGCCCCGAGCGCCATGACCGACTCGGCAGGCCGCGACTGATCGGCCGCTGGCGGATCGTCGAGGCCGATCTTTGGAATCGCCACTACCTCGATATGGTCGAGCCGGCCCATCTCCAGATCAACCGCGACGGATGGGCGGAGTTCGCGTTCGCCTGCATCATGGGCGCCGGCGAGCTCGAATACTCCCGCACGACCGTCTTCTTCCACTGGAATGGCTTCGATGAAGGCGACGAGGTCTCCGGTGAGGGCTCGGCCGAGCTACAAGGTAACGGCTCGATCGAGACGAGCTGTCTTTTGACAACGGCGACAATGCCATCCTCCTCGGCCGCCGAGAGTAATGCCTGCAGCAGTCCGCCAATTAATT
>JAFAHP010000346.1 GCA_019237175.1 Alphaproteobacteria bacterium | reverse complement strand
CCTGCCCGACACCACCTTTCCCGATTGCCCGCCGCTCGACCTCTTCCTCGTGCCGGGCGGCGCGGGGATCAATCCGCTCCTCGAAGACACCGATGTGCTGGCGTTTGTGCCCCGTGCTGCTTCCGAGGCGCGCTATATCGTTGGCATTTGCACCGGCTCCTTGGTGCTGGGTGCCGCCGGGCTGTTGCGCGCCAAGCGCGCCGGCACGCATTGGATGTCGCGCGAGCTGTTGGCCGCCTTTGGCGCCATGCCGGTTGCCGAGCGCATCGTCACAGATGGCAATTTATCCACCGGCGGCGGCGTCACCGCCGACATCGACGTAGCACTTGCCGTCGCCGCCGAAATCGCCGGCCGCCCTGCCGCCGAAGCGATCCAATTGGCGATCGAATACGATCCGGCGCCGCTTTGTGCGGTAGGCTCTCCGGAAACGGCCAATCCCGCGGTTGTGGCGCTGGTGCGTGAGTGGGCGGCAGCACACCAGCGCGAGCGCGCCGAACTGGGTCGCGCGCGCCGCCAAGCGGCTGGGCTGAGGCTTGCCGGCTCTCTCGCCATTCGTGCTTCGACCGCCGCCTTTGTCACAGCCTCGACCGCGGCGCCTGGCGCCCGCTTGTCTCGGGCGCGGCTATTGCTTAGCCTCGTGCACCTGCAGGGCGAGGGGACGATGAAAACGATTACCGTCGATTACGACAAGCGGCTCGCCGAGGAGCCCGGCAAAGGCCATAACCGCTGGCATGAGGCTATCCCGCCGGTCATCGAAGCCGCACCCGGCGAGGAGGTCGAGATCGAGACCCGCGACGCCTTTGACGGTCAGGTCACACCGGCGACCGCCGCCCAGGATTTGGTGCATTGTGACCTGAACCGGGTTCATCCGCTGACCGGCCCGGTATATGTCGCCGGCGCCGGGCAAGGCGATCTGCTCGAAGTCGAGATCTGCGACATGAAGCCGGCGGCTTTTGGCTACACCGTGCAGGTGCCGGGTTTCGGTTTTCTGCGGGACGTATTTCCCGAACCATATATCGCGAAATGGACGATCAAGGACGGCTTTGCCCAATCGGCGGATCTACCCGACATACGCATTCCCGACGGTTCGTTTGTCGGGGTGATCGGGGTCGCCCCCTCGAAGGAATTGCGTGAGACGGTACAGCGCCGTGAGGCGGCACTCGCGGCCCGCGGCGGCTTGGCGTTACCGCCGGAGGCGCAGGGTGCCGTACCCACGGCCGAGCCGATTGCCGCCGAAGCGCTGCGCACGATCCCGCCGCGCGAGAACGGCGGCAACCTCGACATCAAGCAGCTCAGCAAAGGAGCGCGGCTGTTGTTGCCGGTATTTGTGGATGGTGCGTTGTTTTCGGTCGGCGACGCCCATTTCGCACAGGGCGATGGGGAGGCTTGCGGGACTGCGATCGAAATGTGCGGCTCGATCCTGGTGCGCTTCGCGCTGCACAAGGATGAGGCGCGGCGTCGCGGCATCCGGTTCCCGCGATTTCTGCGCAATGACTACTATTTCCCGCCGGAACTTGCAGCGCCCAGACGATTTCTGGCGACGACCGGGATGTCGGTGCGTGCCGACGGCACCAACGAGAGCGAGGACACGACCCTGAGCGCCCGCAACGCGCTGCTGGCCATGATCGACCTGTTGGTCGAGCGCGGCTGGACCCGACAACAGGCTTACGCGATCTGCAGCGTTGCCGTCGATCTCAAGATCAGCGAGTTGGTTGATGTGCCGAACATGGTGGTCAGCGCCTTTCTGCCGCTCGACGTCTTCGGCAACTAGCCCGCCTCTGATCCGGCTCGGCTTTCGCCCGGGGGGATCAGCGCTGCCGCAACCGAGCGGTCTTCGGCCATCAGCACATTGTAGGTGCGGCATGCGGCCCCGGTATCCATCGCTTCGATGACGATCCCCGCTTGCCGCAGCGCCGTTCGCAGGTTTTGAGTGACCATCCCCGCTCGCCGGCCTAGCCCGAGCAGCAAAATCTGCACACCACCATGTGCGATGACCGGTTGCAGGCTGTCGCTGGTGACGGCGGCGGCATCCCGAAGCGTCCAGGCAATTGTCAGATCCGGAAACACCAGGACCGGGCCCCGCCAGATCACGCCGGCAATGCGAAACCCGCTCGACCCATAACGCTCGATGACCTGACGGCCGGCGGGAACGAGCGGGGTTAAATCCATCGCAGGGCCGATGCTAGTCGAGTGTTCGGTTTCAAACGGACATTGCGGAACTGAGAATATAGGGGTTCGGGCCGGCGTCACGAAGCCGTCCGGGGCTCGGCTGAGCCAACAAAGCCGTCTCCAACGCGCCTTGCAAAAATTCGCGATTCTTAATTCCTGTAACGGCGAGACACGCGCATTCCCCCGGCACCGGAACCCGCTCCATCTGAAAGGAAAACCACGTCCGAAAGCCGAAGCATGCCGCAGCCGGCAGGAGCCGGCGTGTTTTCCGCTGTTGAATCAACCGCCGAATGGCCGCGCGCGAGGCAGCAAAAGCCGCCGAAGAACTGAACCATAGGAAGGCGCAAGAGGAGAAGCAAAAGGCCGTGATGGAGGCCTTGCACAAACCGTTCGACAGGTCGGCAGATCAACTGATGCAAGCCGTTATGCAGCTGGTCGGCCATGCTGCTGAGCGCGGACAGAGCGAAGTGGAGGTCTATCGCTTTCCGAATGCGATGTGCGGCGATCGGGCCGCAGGATCAACAACTCGGAGCCCGGCTGGGAAACGACTCTGGAGGGCCGCCTCCGATTCGCGTACCAATTCTGGCATGATCACCTTAGACCACTCGGCTTCCAACTCAGGGCTGAAGGGCTCGAATATCCGGGCGGAATGCCCGGCGATATGGGCTTCATTCTCACCTGGACGTAAATACATGTAAAATAAATCAGCTAATTTGTTTGGAAACGAGTGAACAGCAGGCGGTGCCACGGGAGGAGCCGATGACCGATGCCAAAAAAGACGAAGCCGAAGCCAACGGAAAGTTGAAGCGGAAGGCATACGAGCGAGAACTGGCGCGACTCCACGTCGAGTTTGTCAAGCTCCAGCTGTGGACGGTGCACAAGGGCCTAAGGGTTTGCATCGTCTTCGAAGGCCGCGACGGTGCCGGTAAGGGTGGGACCATCAAAGCGATGACCGAGCGGGTGAGCCCGCGTGTCTTTCGGGTGGTGGCGCTTCCTGCGCCAACCGAGCGAGAGAAGTCGCAGATGTACGCTCAACGCTACATCCCACATCTGCCCGCGGCCGGGGAGGTCGTGATCTTCGACCGCAGCTGGTACAACCGCGCCGGCGTCGAGCGGGTGATGGGCTTTTGCACCGAGGAGGAGGTCAAGCGCTTTCTGCAGATGATCCCAGGAGTCGAAAAAGCCATCGTCGACGACGGTATTATCCTCTTGAAATACTGGCTGGAGGTCGGTCCCGAAGAACAGACCAGGCGGCTGGAGTCACGAATCGATGACGGACGCAAGATTTGGAAGCTGTCCGATATGGACCTCAAATCTTATTCCCGCTGGTTCGACTACTCACGCGCGCGCGACGAGATGTTTGTGGCGACCGATACTTCATGGGCACCGTGGTATGTCGTCCACTCCGATAACAAGCGGCGAGCCCGGCTGAACGTCTTGTCTCATGTATTGGGCAAGATCCCCTACGAGGAATTGCCGCACGCCAAAGTCAAGCTGCCAAAACGGCAGCACCGCGGCGACTACAAAGAGCTCGATTATCCATTTAGGGTCATCCCCGAGGTCTTCTGAAAGTTCGCGAGGCGCAAGGGGCTCCTCTGTGGCGAAGAGACCCATCACCACGTCTCGATTTCAAAGCCGTCCGGTTGCCGTTGCTGACGCCGGGAGATCGATTGCCGCCTGGCAGGGACAATGCTGTATTTCAGCCTCACATCGTTGACGACGACCGGCTACGGCGACATCACGCCGGTGGACCCATTCGCCCGCAGCCTGCCGAATTTGGAACCTGTCGTAGGGCAATTCTTCATCGCCATCACCGTTGCCCGCCTCGTGACGATGGAAATCGCGGACCGGCGCCGATGACCTCGACCATGACGGGAAGCATCCCCGTCGAGGCTCGCCCGCCTTCTATCGCGCAGCGGCTGTTTCCCGTCCTTGGCTGGCTTCCGGCTTACCGACGCGCATGGCTGCTGCCGGATGTCATGGCCGGCCTTGCGGTGTGGGCGGTCATGGTACCGGAGGCCATGGCTTATGCGGGCATCGTCGGGGTGCCGCCGATCATGGGGCTCTACACGATCGTCCCGCCATTGATTGCTTACGCGCTGCTCGGCACCTCGCGCCTGCTGGTCGTCGGCCCCGATACCGCGACCGGCCTGATCTCCGCGCTGACGGTGGGTGCGATCGCGGCACAGGGAACCGCAGATTTCAATACGCTCACCTCCGCTCTCGCAATCCTGATCGGTGGCTTCTTCCTCCTTTTTGGTGCGCTGCGTATGGGATGGGTGGCGGCTTTCATCCCCACGCCGGTCATGCGAGGGTTTATCGAAGGCCTCGTATGCGTCACCATCATTGGCCAAGTGCCGCATCTGCTGGGCATCGAAGGCGCGTCGGGCAATTTTTTCGCCAAACTCTGGTTCGTGCTCCAGCATGTGTCGGGCGCTTGGCTCGCCCCGGTGCTGACCGGTCTGCTCAGCCTCATCGCGATGCTGTCGCTGCGCCGCTTGGCACCGCGCCTGCCCGCGGCCTTGGTGGTCGCAATCACGGCGACGGTCCTCGTTGGCCTTTTCGACGCTGAGGCCGCGGGCGTGAGTGTGGTCGGCGACCTCCCGTCCGGCCTGCCTCACCTTGTGCTGCCCAACCTCGACCCGGCGGTTCTGCGTGACCTCGCCCCGGGCGCGCTTGCCATCGTACTGGTCGGCTATGCCGAGGCGCTCGGCGGAGCGAAGGCCGCTGCAATGCAGAGCAGCGGCGGCGATATCGATCCTAATCAGGAGCTTGTCGCCCACGGACCTGCCAATATCCTGAGCGGTCTGTTCGGCGGCTTTCTCGTCGTCGGCAGCCTATCCAAGACCTCCGTCGCCATGGCCGCCGGTGCCCGCACCCAGCTCGCCAATCTCGTTGCGGCTGCCCTTTGCTTCCTCACCTTGGTTTTATTGACACCGTTATTCCGGGGCATGCCGCATCCGGCGCTCGCCGCGATCGTCGTCGCTGCAATGCTTCACCTCTCCAAGCCCCGCTATTTGCGCGAGCTCTTCGCCCGCAGTCGTTGGGAATTTGCTATCGCAGCGATCGTCGTCGGCGGTGAGCTGACGTTGGGTGTCTTGCAGGGCGTCGCTCTCGGTGTGGCGCTGTCCCTGCTGTTGCTGGTCTACCAAACCAGCCACCCAGAAGGCGCGGTGCTCGGTCAGCTCCCCGGCGAGGAGGCTTATCGCGACGTCCGGCTACACCCCGAGGCGCTGATCTTCCCTGAGTTGCTGATTTGGCGACCGGGTGGGGATATGTTCTTTGCGAGTATCGGGCATTTGGCCGAGCAGCTGAAAGCTGCGCTGGCGGCGAGCCACCCGCCGGTGAAGCAGGTGCTTCTGGACGCGGAATCGGTGAACCGGATCGACATCAGCGCGTGCGACGCGCTGCTGGATCTTATCAGGGAGTTGCAGAGCCGGGGGATCAGCTTCGCCTTCGCCCGCGTGCGCGACCAAGTCCGCGAGCGTATGCGGCTCGGGGGCATAGAGGCTGCGACAGGGTCGATCAACTTCCATGAACGCGTGACCGACGGTGTGCGTGCTTGGCGACAGCGCGAAAGCCTCGACGATGCATCCGTGGGGCAGGCCCATCAATCCCACCCATAGCGATCATTCAACAACGCGATGGGCCGCGCTGCGGCGTGGGCAAGTCTAATGCGCTCGCCTCACCGAGGAGGGAGCGTCCTCTCCCGGCCGCGCGATCGCGGCGCGGTTCGGACGTACGTATAAGAGGACCGGCGCGGCAATAAACAGCGACGAATAAGTGCCGATCACCACACCCCACAGCATTGCGATGCTGAAGCCGCGCAATACCTGCCCCCCAAGGAACATCAGCGCCAACACCGCCAGTGCCACGGTGCTGACCGTCAGGATCGTGCGAGACAAGGTTTCGTTGAGAGCGAGGTTGATCAGTTCGGAAAGCGGCATGCGCGGATACTTGCGCATCGACTCGCGCACGCGATCGTAAATGACGACCGTATCGTTTACGGAGTAGCCGGCGACGGTCAGGATCGCCGCCAAGGTCGTCAGATCGAATTCGAGGCGAAACAGCGCGAAAATCCCGACCGTCGTCAGCACGTCATGCAAGGTCGAGATCATCCCGCCAACGCCGAACTGCCACTCGAAGCGGAAGCCGATATAGACCGCGATCGCCAGCAGCGCCAACACGGTGGCGGTGACCCC
>JAFAHP010000479.1 GCA_019237175.1 Alphaproteobacteria bacterium | reverse complement strand
TCGGCGCCGATCACGCTCGACAGCCGGTGCGCCAAAACCAAGGTCGTGCGCCCGACCGAGAGGCGGTCGATTGCCTGCTGGATAACCGCCTCATTCTCGGCATCCACCGAGGACAGCGCCTCGTCGAGGATCAGGATCGGGGCATCGTGCAGCAAGGCGCGCGCAATCGCCAGCCGCTGGCGCTGGCCGCCGGACAGCATGATGCCGCGCTCGCCGATCATCGTCTGGTAGCCCTGCGGTAATAGCGAGATGAACTCGTGCGCGTTGGCGTCGCGCGCCGCCGCCTCGATCTCCTCGCGACTGGCTTCGGGCTTACCCAGCCGCAAATTCTCTTCGACCGTGCCGTAGAACAGGTAGGTGTCTTGGTGCACCACAGCGATCATGCGGCGCACCGCTTCGGGATCGAGCGTCGTCAGATCGCGCCCGCCGATCAGCACCCTGCCTTCTTGCGGATCGAACAGGCGCAACAACAGGCGCGCCACCGATGATTTGCCCGAACCGCTGGGTCCGACGATGCCGATCTTTTCGCCGGCCTCGACGGCGAAAGAGAGCCCGTCATGGGCGGCGCCGCGGCCGCCGGGGTAGGAGAAGCAAACATCCTCGAAGGCGATTGTCGGCGACAGATACCCTCTCTCGGCGCCAAGGGGCGGCGAGGGGCTTTTTCGCGGCTCGACCAACGGCTCGGCCGCGAACAGCGCGTTGATGCCACCGGCGGCCGATTGCCCAAGCATCCCTTGATGCAGCACCATGCGAAGATCGCGCAGCGGGCGGAAAACCTCGGTGCCGGCCATCAGCACGATCAGCAGCGCCTGGATGCTCATCAACCCATGCGACACCCGCCACGCTGCCAGCGCGAGGGCGGCGGCGGCGCCGATCGCGACCCCGCAATCGGTGATGCCGCGGGTCATCACCCCGGTCGACAGAACCCGCAGGCTTGAATCGCACAACTCGCGCGCCCGCTCGGCGAGGCGGTTGCCAAAGGCCCGGCTCTGCCCAAACGCTTTCAAGGTCGGAAGTCCCTGAACGCCGTCGAGAAACTCGGAACCAAAGGATTTGAGCGCCTGCTGGCGTCCCTGGCTGCTGCGCCGCTCGACATGGACAAAAACGGTGGGCGCAATCAGGGTCACGAGCGCAGCGACCAGCATTACCGCCGCGACCGGCACATCCCAGAACGCGATAAAGGCGAAAATCGCCAGTGGCGTCAGCACGGCGATCGAGACCTGCGGCACATACTGGCCAAAAAAGGTTTGCAATTGCTCGACGCCGTCGACGATCGACAGCATCACCCCGCCGGTGCGCTCGCCGGCAAACCAAGCCGGACCGAGTTCGGCGATCTTGTCGTAGAGTCGGCCACGCAGTTCCTGCTGCACTCGCGCCGCAGTGCGGTGCGAAACCATCGCCCGGTGACGTTCAATTGTCCCGCGCAGGATGACGGCGGCGGCGACCCCGATCGCCGGCACGGCCACCACAACCAAACCGCCGCCCTTGAAAACATGCGACAGCAGGACGCCAAGGAGGGCGAATCGGGCGATGCCGACCACCGCAGCGACGAGCCCCAACAGGATGGCAAAAGCGATCGAGCCGCGCAGTCCGCGCGTCAATTCCCACAGTCGGCGATCAAAATACATGCGGATCCATCTCGAAATGAGCGTAGCCATAGCACCGGATCATCGTCGCCCCGGCGAAAAGCGGGGGCCGAGCGCGACCGCTGCGTCGCCTGCAGCCCTGCCCCGGGAGCCCTGCCCCGGGCTATCCTTGCGACGTCCGTAGGCGCTCAACCCGGGGGCCCCCTTTGCGGGAAGGACGGGAAGATACTTGAGATCCGGTGGCTCACAGTACGTCAGCCGCCTAGCGCCACTTCTCGTCAATATTGTCCGCTACCTGGGCCGCGGTCAGGGTCCGCGGATCTTCGATGTCCGTCGTGAGATGCTCGCTCGGCTGCGGTGTCGCCGTGATCACGCACACGCCATCCGGCGCCTCGAAGCGGTGCCATGTGCCCTGCGGCACGATCGCTATCATCCCTGCGGAAAGTCTGAAAGATCGGCGGTCTTGGGGGGTCACAAGGTGCAAGGTCGTGCTTCCCTCGATGATCTGCACAATCTCGTCTCCCTGCGGGTGCCGTTCCCAATCGCTGATCCCGGCGAATTTGGAGGCAAAGATGGCGCCGTCGCGATACGGCGTCAGCTGCGCAATGGAGCCGGCCTTCTCTGCAGCGGTAGTCGTCGGGCTGCGCCCCTGAAGTATCGCCAGTTTGGCGAACTCCGCCTTCAGATCAATGATAGGCGCCATTTTTGCCGCTCTCTCTCTCATGACGGTCAACATATAAATATAGGCGATACGTACCGATTCCACCGATAGACAAATTCGGGATCCAATGATATAAATTCGTATCATGAACAACGCCAATGGTTCCGCATCGGTCGACTGGGACGACGCACGCATCTTTCTTGCCGTCGCCCGTCATGGCTCGCTGCGCGCTGCCGGTCGCGCGCTTGGTTTGAGCCAGCCGACCATCGGCCGCCGACTGGCCTCGTTCGAAACATTGTTCGGCGGTCCCACGTTGTTCGATCGCATGCCTGACGGTTTGCGTCTCAACGCCGCGGGAACGGCGCTTATCGGTGCTGCCGAAGAGTTGGAGCGTGCTGCCCTAGCATTGGAGCGGCGCCGCGCCGCAGCCTCGTCGACGCTAAGCGGTACGGTGCGCGTATCGATCGGCGAGTGGGCGGCCGGGTTTTTGGCGCGGCACTTGTCGGGTCAGTCGCAGACGCCAGCCCCGCCGGGTATCACGCTCGAACTTGTCGAGTCCCGCGAGACGGCGAACCTCGCGCGTCGCGAAGCTGATTTGGCGCTGCGCCATCACCCACCCGAGAGTGGCGACCTCTACGTTACAAAGGTCGGGGTATTCGGCTGCGCCGTCTATCGCCGTCTTGGGGCGAGAAGCAGCGCTTGGGTGACCTATACCGAGGAACAGGCGCACTACCCGACGGCACGCTGGGTGCAACAGCAACTGCGCGAGACCGGCGGCGGGATGGCACTGCGCGCTTCGAACATGCCGATGCAATACGCCGCGATCCGGGCCGGCGCCGGGCGCGGCGTGTTGCCGTGTTACGCCGCCGACGAAGATCCGTTGCTCGAAAGGCTAACCCCGCCGCTCCCCGAGATCGCCGCCGAGTACTGGGTCATTGTGCATCGTGACCTGAGGCGAGCGGCCTGCGTGCGCGCCGTCATCGACTGGATCCAGGCGCTGTTTGATCATTATCGCGAGACGCTTGCCGGTCTTCCCGGCAAAGACCTCCTTCCGACCGCGGACCCAATCGACACCCGCCAGCGAAGCGTGGCGGACCGACCCTGACACATGACCGGGCCTCGTCGCGGTTCGGATCCTCGGCGCCGAAGCTAACGGGCGGGAGCCCGCGACGCTGGTCGCAGCGGGCGTCGGCACAGTCGGCGAAGATGTGTGCCGCGGCGTTCCACTAGACGTCTCTGCTTTTTGCGGTTATTATACTCAAGCGCTATGGGCCGGATTGTCCCCGCGGTCGGCGGGAATTACTAACCAAATTTACAATTTGTGATGCAGCTCAGACTGTTCAGACATTTCGTCCCTGTTTCCGTGGTGCTGTTGGTAGCGTTTGACGCCCTGCTGATCACTGGCGCTTTTTACCAAATGTTGTCTCAGTCTGAAGGAACCGCTCCGCTGGTCTTTGGGGTGACCAGCCTGCCCGCCCAGCTCGCCGCCGGGCTGTCGATCGCCGCGGTGGTGACGATGATCTCGCTGGGTCTCTACGGCGAACAGAGCTTTGTCGATTTTCGCCTGTTGTTAAGCAAGATTGCGGTCGCCTTTGTGCTCGTCTTGATGCTGGTCGTGGTCTCGGCCACCTACTGGCGCGATGCGCTGCAGCACTTGCCCAATCTCGCAAACCTGCCGCTGAAGGCGACGCTGATCTGGCTCGGCTGTATTTCCGTCACCCGCGGCACGTTTCTGATCACCCTTGGCCGCGGGTTGTTAAAACGACGGGTTGCGGTTCTCGGAAACGGCACTCAGGCGGCGCGCATCGCCCGCTTGGTCGAGCGCGGCGAAAACCAGCATTTCGTTCCGGTCTCGTTTATCCGCATGCCCGGCGAGCGCGGCCTCGCCAGCGCAACCGCCGTCGATTGGCCCGATGCAAATCCCCAGGCGCTCGCCGAACTCGGCTGTTCGTTGAGCGCGAGCGAGATTGTCGTCGCCCCCGATGATCGACGCGGCCTGCCCGTCCAGCAGCTATTGCATTGCAAGCTCGCCGGCATCCGCGTCACCGAATTTCTCGACTTTTGGGAGCGCGAGACGCGGAGCGTCGATCTTGAAGCGCTACGGCCAAGCTGGCTGTTCTATTCCGATGGTTTTCGCTGCGGCGTGGTTGACGAATTGCTGAAGCGCGCCTTTGATGTCGTCGTCAGCCTTGGTCTTTTGGTTTTTACGGCGCCGCTTTTGGTGGTCGTTGCGTGCCTGATCAAGCTCGAGAGCCCGGGGGCAGTCCTTTATCGCCAAACACGGGTCGGGTACCGAGGCCGAGACTTCACGATCTTAAAGTTCCGCAGCATGCGCGAGGACGCCGAGCGCGAGGGCGGCCCGCAATGGGCGGCGCGCGGCGATGCCCGGGTGACCCGGGTCGGCGCGGTCATCCGCAAATTGCGGATCGACGAGCTCCCGCAAATCCTCAACGTCTTGCGCGGCGATATGAGTTTTGTCGGGCCGCGCCCCGAGCGCCCCTATTTTGTCGCCAACCTTGCCGCGGTGATCCCTTATTTCGATGAACGGCATTGGGTGCGGCCCGGGATCACCGGCTGGGCTCAGATCAATTATCCGTATGGAGCTTCTATCGAAGACGCTCGTCGCAAGCTGTCTTTCGATCTATATTATGTAAAAAACCGAAGTATCTTTCTTGATTTTGTGATATTATTACAAACCGTACGAGTAATATTCTGGAATTACGGCGCAAGATAGGATCACTGACCTGGCCAGGATGGTCGTTGAAACGGTCTATTCGGGATGCGCGCTAGCCTTTGCGCTGGTCATCGCGCTGATGGTGTTGCGCGGCCGGACCAGCCGAACCGGCGTCGCGATCATCGCGTGTTGTGCGGCCTCGGCGGTCTGGGCGACCGCGACCGCAATGTCGGGCTCCATACCTGCTGCGGCATTGGCGGTGCTCGACAGCATTCGCCTATCGGCCTGGCTGATCTTTGCGGTCGCTCTATTGACCGCGGGAGGCGGCGACGCCGAGCGCAAACGCGCCTATCTGATCGGGGCGGCGGCTTATTGTGGTCTCGCAATCGCGATCGATCTCCGGGGATTCATCCCCGGCCTTGGCGCTGGCGATCTTTTTGCGCAGATGCTGGTGCGCATCGGGTTCGGTGTCCTCGGCCTCCTGACGGTCGAAAATCTGTGGCGCAACACCGATCTGTGGCGGCGCTGGCATGTGTGGCCCCTATGCCTCGCGCTCGGCCTATTATACGCCTATGAATTATTCCTCTTTTCAGACGCCTTTATCACCCAGGGTCAGGTCGATCCGGGTCTAGCGCTCGGACGCGCGATTGCGGCAGCGTTTGTCGTGCCGTTGTTGGCGCTGGCGATGGCGCGCAACCGCGAATGGCGTGTCGACATCCACGTCTCCCGCCAGGTCGTGCTGCATACCGCCACCTTGCTCGCGAGCGGCTGCTTTCTGCTGGCGGTTGCCGCTGTCGCCGTACTGTTGCGCGGGTTCGGCGGCGATTGGGGGCTGGTGCTGCAGCTCGCAATGCTGATCGGCAGCATCGTCGTGCTGACCACGGTGCTCTCTTCCGGGAGTTACCGCCGGCGCCTCAAGTTTTTGATCTCGAGGAATTTTTTTACCCATCGCTACGATTATCGCGTCGAGTGGCTGAAGTTTATCGAATTGATTTCCGATTCGGCCGGCGGCGAGGAGCTGCAGGTGCGGATTATCCGTGCGCTCGCCGAATTCGTCGACAGCCCTGCCGGCGTGCTGTGGTCGGCTGGTTCCGAAACTGGATATCGCCCGACCGCGGGTTGGCGCACGCGCGCCGACCGGGCGACCGCCCTGGCCGCCGATGCGGTGTTTCTCGCGGGCTTTCGCGATGGCGGTTGGATTCAGCAATGCCCGCCGGAGCCGGCTGATGGGCACTGGTCGTTTGCGTCGCCACAGGCGTGGTTGGCAGTGCCGCTTTCGCACTGCCAGCAATTGGTTGGTTTTGTCGTACTCGACCACCCGCGCCATCTGGTGACGCTCGACTGGGAGGCGTTTGATCTGCTGCGCGCCGCCGGTCGCCAAGCCGCAAGTTATCTCGCTGAGGAGGGATCGACCCGAAGGCTGCGCGATACGGAATTGTTAACCGAATACAGCAAACGCTTCGCTTTTGTGGTTCACGACATCAAAAATCTTGCGAGCCAGCTCGGCTTGATCATTACCAATGCCCAACGCCATATCGACAATCCCGAATTTCGGCGCGATATGCTCAGCACGGTCGAGGACGCCGTGTCCCGAATGAACCATCTCTTGAACCAGTTAAGGGCGGAAGACGCGTCGGCGGTGCGACTGGCCAATCCCGCAGCAATTGCAAGCGTTGTGGCACGCGAATTCTCGATTGCCACCGAAATCGACGACGACAGTGGTTGCTGCAACGTGACCATCGCTCCCGACAGGCTCCGCTCTGCGCTGACACATCTTGTGCAGAATGCCCTCGACGCGTCGCCCGCCGGCGATCCGGTCGTCCTTCGGGCCCACTGCCGCGGTCGCCGGTTTCTGATCGATGTCGTCGATCGCGGTGTCGGGATGGACGAAGCTTTTATCCGCAACGAGTTGTTCCTGCCGTTCCGGTCTACCAAATCGGGCGGCTACGGTATCGGTGCGTTTCAGACCCGCGAGTTGATCCGCACAGCAGGCGGCAATCTCGAAGTGATCTCGCAACCCGGTGTCGGAACCACGATGCGCATTGTCCTGCCGCTCGCCGAGAGCCGCGAGGTCGCACCCTCAACCGCCGCATGAACACGATGAACTCCGAGGGCAAACCGCTCCTTATTGTCGACGACGATGGCGGGCTTCTTCGCCAGCTGCGCTGGGCGCTTTCCGAGCATAAGGTGCACGCCGCCGCCAACCGCCAGGAAGCGATCGGGGTGATCCGTGCCCACCAGATCCCGGTCGTGATCCTCGATCTCGGTCTGCCCCCGGATCCCGACGGGGCGTCGGAGGGGCTGGCGACGTTATCGGAAATTCGTGAAATCTCGCCGGGGACCAAGGTCATCATCGCAACCGGCAACGAAACGCGCGAGCACGCGCTGCGGGCAATAGCACTCGGCGCCTATGACTTCTACCAGAAGCCGATCGATATCGAAGTCCTGCGAATGATCGTCGGCCGCGCGGAACAGATGTTCGCCCTCGAAGCCGAAAACCGCCGTCTGATCGACGCCGCCAGCACCAATTCGCCGATCGACGGGATCATTGCCACCAGCCCCGAAATGCTGCAGGTGCTGCGCAACATCGAAAAGCTGGCGCCGACCGACGTCGCGGTCTTGCTGTTGGGTGAGAGCGGCACCGGCAAGGAACTCTTGGCACACGCGATCCATAAGCTCGGTCGACGCGCCGCCGGTCCGTTTGTACCGATCAATTGCGCGGCAATCCCCGAGACCCTGCTCGAAAGCGAACTCTTCGGTCACGAAAAAGGCGCTTTCACCGGCGCCCTTAGACAAAACATCGGAAGGATTGAAAGCGCCAATCACGGTACGCTTTTTCTCGACGAGATCGGTGACGTACCACAGCCTATGCAGGTCAAGCTGTTGCGCTTTCTGCAGGACCAGATTGTGGAACGCATCGGTAGCCGCCGCCCGGTGCAGGTCGACGTGCGGATCGTCTGCGCGACCAACCAGGATCTCGACCGGATGATGGCCGAAGGACGTTTTCGCGAAGACCTGTATTATCGCTTAAACGAGGTCGCGATCCGCGTTCCGGCGCTGCGCGAGCGGCCCGCCGACGCGGTCGTGCTTGCCAGCTTTTTCCTGCGGCGCTTCGCGGCCGAATACGGACGCCAGACGCGGGGCCTTTCCGGTTCGGCGCTCGCGGCGATCCGAGAATATTCCTGGCCCGGTAATGTCCGCGAGCTCGAAAACCGGATAAAACGCGCAGTGGTGATGACAGACGGGCCGCTGGTCTCGGCCGCCGATCTCGATTTGCCATATTCCGATGACGATGCGAAGTCGCTCGATATTCGCGCCGCACGGGCGCGCGCCGAGCGCGAGGTCATCCAGTTGGCATTGACCCAGACCGGTTTAAACCTGTCCAAAGCCGCCAAATTGCTCGGGATCAGCCGGCCCACGCTCTACGATTTGATGCAGCAACACCAGCTCGACGTCGACGAATGACCGCCGCCGGGTCGCGGGAGGAGGGATTCCCAATGCGTCAGGTTCGCCGCCGTCTTTGCCATATTGGCGGGGCCTTCATGGTCATCGCGCTCCTTGGGATCGGCCCCCTGGCTGACGCCGCCGAATCGCCGGCCTCGGTCAAGAACGCGGATCAGTACATCGCCAACGGCAATCTCAAGGCGGCGGTGATCGAGCTGCGCAACGCCATCCGCGAAGCGCCTGGAGATGCCAGGCTGCGGGCTCGCCTCGCCCGTCTTTATCTGCAACTTGGGGACCCGATTTCCGCCGAGCGCGAAGCCCGCGCCGCGCGCGAGCACAACGGTGCCGAGGCCGACTACCTCCCGGTTTTGGCGGAGGCATTGCTGCGCCAAGGCAAGTTCGAGCAGCTTACCGATCTGGTCCGCCCGGGTAATCGCCCGCCGGCTCTGGAAAGTCAGGTGCGGTGGGCGCTCGGCATGGCGGCGGCGGGGCAACACGACATGGGCAAGGCGCAGACCTTGCTACAGGATGCCGTCCGTCTCGACCCGAAAGCGGCGCCCCCAAAGATCGGCTTGGCACGACTGACGGCAGCGAGCAACCCGGCACAGGCGAACAAGCTGCTCGACGAGGTCCTGGCCGCCAATCCCCGCTCCATCGAGGCCCTTCAGGTCAGGGGAGAACTCGCCCGCGCGAAGGGTGACGTACCAGCGGCCATGAGCGATTTCGATGCCGCCCTTCGGATCGACCCGCAAAACGTCCCGCTGCGGTTGAGCCGCGCCAACCTCAACCTCGCTCAGGGCAAATACAAGGCGGCCGATGGGGACCTCGATCCGATCCTCAAGGCCAACCCCAGCAATTTCATGGCGAACTATCTGCGCGCCTTTGAAGAAGTCAAACAGAAGGAGTTTTCCAGTGCCGATCATCTGCTCAGCCAACTGTCGCCGGGGTTCGAGCAGTTCCCGACCGGCTATTTTCTGCAAGGTGCGGTAAAGCTTCAGCTTGGGCAATACGCCCAGGCGGAAGCCATGCTCGGGAAATATCTGGGGCGAGCTCGAGGCGACGCGCGCGCGGCGCGTCTGGCGGCTTTGGCCGCTTTGCGCCAGAACGCGCCCACCCGGGCGATCGACTATCTGAAACCCCTGGCCGCTCAGCCAAAGGCGGATGCGGCGACCCTGACCTTGCTCGGCAATGCCTATATGGCCAGCGGCAAAGCCGATTTGGCGCTTCAGCAATTTGAGAAGGCGGCGGCGATCGAGCCGAACAATCCGGCCATCCAGACCCGAGTGGCGATCTCCGAGATCGGCAGTGGACAAGGGAAGCAGGGGCTGGCCGAATTAGAGCATGTTTTCGGCTC
Source organism: Alphaproteobacteria bacterium (assembly GCA_019237175.1). GTDB lineage: Bacteria > Pseudomonadota > Alphaproteobacteria > ATCC43930 > CGMCC-115725 > AP-15. The sequence goes on along the minus strand of JAFAHP010000479.1, from coordinate 8,335 downwards.
CGAGGCGGGTGCGCCAGTGGCGGGTCCGACCCTGGTGTTGGCGCAGCTGCGCGCGGGTCAGCCCGACAAGGCGGCGCAAACTGCCGGCGCTCTGCTCAAACGCGACGCCAAGAACGCCCTCTATCTGTCATTGTCGGGCATGGTCAAGGCTGCCCAGAAAGATGCCCCGGGGGCCGAGGCGGCGTTTCGCGCAGCGCTCGCGCAGGATCCGGATTTTGCTCCGGCCCGAACCGAGTTGGCGGCGCTCGATCTGTCAGCCGGTCGCGTGGACGAAGCCAAGCAAATCTATCAAGCGGCCCTCGCAAAGAAACCGGATGACGTGAGCCTGTTGCTCGGCCTGGCCAACATCGCCATCCGTCAACAGCAATGGCCGGAAGCAACCGATTACATCAATCGTGCGCGCACTGCCGCGCCCAATGATCCGGCACCAGGAATGGCCCAGTTGCGGGTCTATGCGCTGCAGCGCGACTGGTCCAAAGCGGCGGCGCTGGCAGGCGCCCTCAGCGCGCAATTCCCCGCCAACCTCGAAATCAGCGAGGCGCAGGCGCAAGCCCAGCTCGCAGCCGGCGATAAAAACGGCGCTTTGACAAGTTATAAGCGGGCTTACGCGTTGGCCCCCGACTCCGAGCTGGCGCTGTCACGCTATCTTACCCTGCTTGTGTCCGCGAAGTATTACCGCGAGGCGGCCGGTGTTCTGCGCGAGGCCATCGAGCGCAATCCCGGAAACAGCGCGCTAAAAACCGCTCTGGTTCGTGTCACGGGGCAGCTCGACGGACTGGACGCCGCGATTTCCCTGGCAAATTTTTATGCAAAGAGCACCCCCGACACCAATGTTTACACGCTGGCGGCGGCTGAACTCTATGAGAATGCGGGACGCTGGGAAGATGCCACGACGTTGCTGGAAAACGCGGTTACGGGGCGACCGGCCGATGACGGTCTGGTGACGGCGCTTGCCGGCCTCTACAACCGCACCGGGCATTTCGACAAAGCCGAGGCGCTGTTGACCGGCCGGCTGAAAGCCGATCCCAAAGATACCACCACCGATATGCTGCTTGCGGCTGTCTATCTCGGCACCAACCGGACGACCGACGCGCGCAAGGCATATGAGGCGCTGTTGGCGCAGAAGCCGAACGACCTCGGTGGTCTTCTCGGATTGGCGGATGTCGCAATAGCAGAAAAGAAATGGCCGGAAGCTGCCGACGACATCAAGCGGGCGGCCGCCGCGGCGCCAGCCAACCCGGCTCCGGGTATCAAACTTGTCAACCTCTACATCGAACGGCAGGACTGGAAGGATGCCGTCCCGGCGGCGGCCGAGCTTGCTGCAAAATTTCCGTCCAATGTCGACGTCCTCGATGCCCAGGCCCGCGCTCAGATCGGCAGCGGTGATGTCAAAGGCGGGATCACGAGCTACAAGCAGGCTCATGAGCTCGCATCCGATTCGGCCCCAATCCTGTTTCGCTATGTCGCCGCGCTGAACGCGGCGAAAGACTATACGGAAGCTCAGTCGGTGCTGCGGACGGCCCTAAACCTCGCGCCGCAAAACTCCGACATCAAGGCCAATCTGATCCGCGTTGCGGCGGAAATAGGGGGTGTCGACGCGGGCTTGGCCGAGGCCCGCGAGCTTGCCAAGAAAGGCCCGGACAACCCGATCTACGACCTGGTGTCGGCAGATCTGCTGGAGAAAGCCGGGCGGAGCAAGGAGGCGATCGGACTGCTCGAGCACGACCTTGCCGCCAAGCCAGGGAACGACGACATCCGCGCCGCCCTCGCCGGCCTCTATAAGCGCTCCGGCAACCCGGACAAGGCCGAAACGCTGCTTAACGCGCGTCTTAGGGACGATCCGAGTGACTACCTTGTCGGCACCGCGCTCGCGTCGCTTTATCTTGAGAACAAAAATTACGATGCCGCGATTTCCCAATACAATAGGCTTCTCGCCACGCACCCGACCCAACCCGCGATCCTGAACAACCTCGCCTGGCTCTACCAGCAAAAGGGCGATCTGAACAAAGCGCAACAACTGGCGCAGCGGGCGGTCGCGAGGGCCCCGAACGCCCCCCAAATCGACGATACCTTAGGATGGATCCTGCTCGCGCAGGGTAACACCGGCAAGGCTGTGACCTACCTGACCGCCGCTAACAGCTCGGCCCCTGCCGATCCGGCAATCGCCTACCATCTCGCGGTCGCGCTCCACCGCGCTGGCCGCCAGGCGGATGCCCAGGCGATGCTTGAAAAGCTGCTCGGTTCTGGCATTTCGTTCGCCGACAAGCTGCAGGCCGAGAAGCTGCTCGCCGAAATGAAGCACAGTTGAGGCGTTGTCTTTATCGAATTGTACAAGGCAAAGCTATTCGGCTGAACCAACTAAAGAAAATTACCGATCCTGGTGAAGCTAGACTAAGACTAGGTCATCTGTCCGACCGCGCTTTCGCCCAGCTGTCGCGCAAGCCGATCGTGCGGTTGAAGACCAGGCAGCCCGGCCGTGAATCGGGGTCGAGGCAGAAATATCCCTGTCGTTCGAACTGCACCGTCTCGCCCACCGCAGCTTCGGCCGCCGCCGGTTCAATACGGGCATCGCCTAGGATCTCCACTGAATTCGGGTTCAGATCAGCGAAAAAATCACCATCGGCGCCGGGATCAGGACGGCTGAACAATGGGTTGTAAAGCCTGACCTCCGCTGGTAGCGAATGCGCCGCCGCCACCCAATGCAATGTCGCTTGAACCTTGCGGCCATCGGGGGCGTTGCCTCCGCGCGTCGCCGGGTCATAGGTACAGCGCAGCTCGACGATCTCGCCTGCAGTATTTTTTACGACCTCGCGGCAGCAGACAAAATAGGCAAAACGCAGCCGCACCTCACGCCCCGGCGCCAAGCGAAAGAACCTTTTTGGCGGGTCTTCCATAAAATCTTCGCGTTCGAGGTAAACCTCGCGGCCGAACCGCACCCGCCTGGTGCCGGCCGATAGGTCCTCGGGATTGTTGACGGCATCGAGCTCCTCGCTCGCGCCTTCGGGATAGTTGGTAATGACGATTTTCAGCGGGCGCAAAACCGCCATCCGTCGGAGCGCCGTTCTGTTCAGATGCTCGCGCACCGCATGCTCAAACATCCCGACATCGACAAGGCTGTTGGCGCGGGCGACGCCAACCCGCCGCGCGAATTCGCGGATCGCGGCGGGCGGCACCCCGCGGCGCCGCAACCCCGCCAGAGTCGGCATCCTCGGATCGTCCCACCCCTTAACCCGATTCTGGCGCACCAGCTCGGTCAAAAAGCGCTTGGAGAGAACGGTATAGTTGATATTGAGCCGCGCGAACTCGTATTGCCGCGGGCGCGAGGGCACCGGCAGGTTGTCGAGAAACCAGTCGTAAAGTGGCCGATGATCCTCGAATTCGAGCGTGCACAGCGAGTAGGTGACACCTTCGATTGCATCAGACTGGCCGTGGGCAAAGTCATAGCTCGGATAGATGGACCATTTCGTCCCGGTGCGTGGATGCGCGCTATGCAGAATCCGGTACAACACCGGATCGCGCAGGTTGATGTTGCCTGAGGCCATATCGATCTTCGCCCGCAGCACCCTGGCCCCGTTGGGAAATTCGCCCGCCCGCATCCGCCGAAACAAATCCAGGTTTTCGGCGACGTTGCGCGCGCGATACGGGCTGTTGCGTCCGGGCTCGGTCAGCCCGCCGCGCATCGCCCGCATTTCCTCGGGCGACAGGTCGTCGACATAGGCCTTGCCGATGCGGATCAGATGCTCGGCCCAGTCGTAGAGTTGTTCGAAATAATCCGACGCGTGATAGAGGTGTGTACCCCAATCATACCCGAGCCATCGTATATCGCGCGCGATCGCGTCGATGTACTCCTGCTCTTCCTTGGTCGGATTGGTGTCGTCGAAGCGCAGATGACAACGCCCGCCATATTCCTCGGCCACCCCAAAATTGAGCGCGATCGCCTTTGCATGGCCGATATGGAGGTAGCCGTTGGGCTCTGGTGGGAACCGGGTGACAACCCGACCGACCCGTCCTGCCGCCAGGTCGGCGTCAATGATATCGCGGATAAAATCACGGCCCGCCGCTGCTGTTTCTGCTCTCGCACCCGCCATGGACATCCCCCGTCGGCCCTGCGCTTATGTGGCCTATCCGCTCGCTCTCGCCAACCCTCGCCTAATCGGCGGTGAACTCGCGATGCCTGGGATCGTCTTGAATACCGATCAAGACGAATATTGTTCCAATCACCATGGCCATCAGCGCATCGGTGATCTCGGCCGAACGACCCGGCAGAAAACGCTCCGCCTCGCTGGTGATAAACAAAATCAGCGCGGTGAAAAATATCGCGGACCACATTCGCCACCCGGTCTGCACCAGCAACCAAATCAAGCTCCCGTAAAAAAAGAACTTCTGAAGAAACGCCATGACGTCGATCGCAAGATCGCCCGACATGAAGCCGCGAAACGGGATCCAGACAAAGGGGCCCGGGATCGCGGCAAACGCGAACGGTTCCAGCCGCTCGGCCACGACATAGGCGCAAAAACAGAGCGCAATCACTCTGATGCGCAAAGCCGGGCGCCATCCGAGAACGATCCACACGGCGACGCCCGCGCCCGCGCCCGCTATTTCACCGGCATTCAGCGTCGTACCGACAATCATGATCTTGCCTGCCAACATTCCACCGATAAACAGCGCAAAGAACAGCCACGCCGGCCCGTTACCGACAATCGCCTCGATCAGCGCGCCAATCCCGAGCCACATCGCGGTATAGCGGAACAGGTCGTAGTAGCCGGGATCGGGATTGAGCACGACCGGCTTGATGGCGCTCCAATATTTGTGCAAGTCGAGTGTCGGAACGTACGGGAACAAGCGATACCCGATCACGGCAGCAAGAAGCAAAACCGGTACGCGCGCGGCTGCAACCCGCGAAATGGCCGGCCATCGCACCCTCGGGTTGAAAAGACTGCCGCCGACCGCCCCCAATAGAGTGCCGAGTGTATTCTCATAGAGATCGGGTGCGTCGGTCACGCGACCTTCGTCAAAATATTGAATCAACTCGATGCTACCGCTGAGGAGCACCCCGAAGAGGGTGATCAGCACTATCCTTCCGGCTGCGCCGCCCCAATGACCCATTGCACGGATCGCGCAAAAGCCCAATGGCATGTAAAGCAGGATGTTGGCGAGAAGGGTGATGCGGCCCGGCCGCGCCGCCCGGCTCTCCCACAACGCACGCAGCGCCGGCTCGATGCCATCGGCCATCGGCCGGAACGCAAAAGGATAAAGCGAACCGTAGACGATAATGGCGATGACGATCGCGGTCGCGATCGCAAAATGTTTCGGCTGACCCAATCGAAAATCCTATGCCGGTATTATACGCGGCGAGCGCCAGCTGATGTGCTTGCGCAAAGTCATCACAGGGCGGAGAAGCGACAGAGTATTGTGCCAATTTCTGCACAGCGGCGCGAGGGCGGAACTCGCGCCGCGCGCTTGTTCGGTCGTACGCCGCCCGCGGTAAATCTTGGTACGCCGATGATCGTCATTCCGCGACGGCGCGCCAGCGCCGGCGGCCGGAATCCAAGAATACGGGCCGAGCCCTTGATCGACGGGCGGCGTTCACGACTCCGGGCTCCCGGCCCAAGCCCGCGCCTGGGAATCACCGCTCCATGTCGGTCGCCTCGGGCCGGATGATGCCGCTGGGTCCGAGCCCTAGCTCCGCGGCGCGCCGAGATGCTTGTGGAAGAAGGCGAATACCTTGTGCCATCCGTCGACCGCCTGCTCGGGCCGGTAATTCGGCCGATACCACGCAAAAAACGCATGGCCGGCGCCATCATAACGGTGAAATTCGTAATTTTTGCCGTATTTCTTCAGCTCCGCTTCGGTGCGGTTGACCTGATCGGCCGACGGATTGGGATCCTCGTTGCCGAACAGACCCAACAGCGGACAATTGATGCCCTCGGTGAACTCGATCGGCGCCACCGGCTGCGCCTTGGTCAGCCGCGACTTGTCATCGACGATGACGTTGCCGCCCCAGCAATCGACCGCGGCCTGGATCAAATGCGACAGTTTAGAGGCGACGAGGTAGGTCTGCCGCCCGCCGGAGCAAAAGCCGATCACCCCCACCTTGCCGCTGGCATGCGGCTGCGAGCGCAGGAAGTCGATGGCCCCGGTCACGTCGCCGAGCACCTGGTCGTCGGGAACCCCGCCGCTTTCGCGCACCTTGTTGACGACATCTTCTTGGGCCCCGTCGCCGACGCGGAAATAGAGGCTGGGTGCCACCGCGGCATAGCCGTGATGGGCGAATTTGCGCGCGACCTCGCAGGTCCATTCGTCCCAGCCCGGCATATGGTGAATGATTACGACGCCCGGGTGCGGCCCCTGATTGCTTGGGTGTGCATAATAGGCGTCGCCGCGGTCGCCGCCATGACCGCGATAGGTCGCCATTCCCGCCTGGATATTGCGAAACGCCATATCGACCCTCCTTCGATTGCCGGCGGCTCTCTTGGCACCGAACCCAGTGAAACGCAAGCTCACAGCGCTTTAGCGACACGGCCCAGGTGATTGAACATCGATTGAGCAAAGTTTGATCTGGGGATGGCGCAGGATCCGACCAGATCATTCGCGCGGCAGAGACAGCGCCGCGATCACCTGCTGTTTTTCGAATTACCGAGCGAGGGTCGCATGACCGACATCCGACGCACGATAGTCCTGATCCACGGCCTCTGGATGACGCCGCGCTGCTGGGAACCGTTCCGAGGATTTTACGAAGACCGACAATACCCGGTCCTGGCGCCGCCGTGGCCCCGTCTCACCGGTGATGTCGAGAAAGTGCGCCGCGATCCGGCAGCGCTGGCGGGTTTGGGTATCGCTGAAATCGCCGCGCACTATGAAAAGCTTGCAGCTCAGCTTGAGGAGCCGCCGGTTCTGATCGGACATTCGCTCGGCGGCTTGGTTGTGCAGATATTGCTCGACCGCGGCATCGGGGCCGCCGGTATCGCGATCGACCCAGCACCCCCGCGGGGTGTCTGGCGGGTGCCGCCGTCAGAGATCCGGGCGCTGCTCCCGATTTTGTTAAATCCAGCGAATTATTGGAAAACTTCGACACTGACATACCACCAATTCCGTTACGCCTTGGCGAATACGATGAGCGAGGGAGAGGCGCGAGCAGCCTTTGCACGCTATTCGGTGCCGACTCCTGGGCGCCCGGTGTTTCAGGCGGCCTTGGCCAACTTCAACCCGTGGTCGGCGACTGCGGTAGATTACGCGAACGAGGCACGGGGACCACTGCTGCTGATCGCGGGCGGCGAGGACCACATCGTCCCGCCAACCGTTGTCAGAGACAATTATCGCAAGTATTACCGCTCGACAGCGATTACGAGCTTTAAGGAGTTTCCGTGCCGCTCACACCTGCTGATCGCCCAAGATGGGTGGCAACAGATCGCCGAATTCGCGCTCGGTTGGATGCAGGCGCAGGTGGAAATGCGCCCTCGTGGTAAACGCATCGCCGGGACCGTCCAGCAGAAATCCGCCGCGTATGCCGGCTTCGGTTAGGACGCGGGCAGGCCGGCGAGGCGCAGGCTGACGGTAGGTCGCGCTGACCATATCGGGCGGGACCGAGGAGCGCTGTTGGGCGAACCGGCGGGCGGTCATGTCGGGTTCTTGAGCGCCGGGTGGAGATAGGTCGAATCCATAACGCGGTTCAATCTATGATCGCGTTCACCGGAGAATAGCGCCTTCGCAGTCTCGTCGAGCAATGTCTGCAAAGATTGGGGTGTCGCCGCGCCGCTGCCGGGACCGGTCAATAGCGGCGCCTGCAACAGCGCGTTCGCGGCGAGCAGATCTATCTGAGTGTAGTGGCGTAGAGCGTCCCTGACCGCGCTTTCAAAATCGGGGCGTGTCAAAAGCGGCATGTGTCCCAAGCTCCGCGCCCGGGCATCTTACTCGGCCCATATCCGACCAGAGATCGGTTGTTGTCACGGCCCCGGTGTCCCTCTTAAGTATGAGAAAGGTGGCGCCACCGGGAAGCGCCTGTTCCTGAGCAAAAATCGAGCAGATTTCGGCGTAGAGAGTGATCAGCCCCTCGCTCCAGAAATGACCCGTTCGGCATTCGGTTGGCAGTGTGCGCGCCGTTCTCGGCCGAAATTCGAGGAGATAGGGACCGCTATGCTCCAGCGTATTCCGAACCTCACGGTTGCCTTCCTTCTTTCCGGTACCGTTGTCGGCGGCCTCGTGCCTCTCGCTTCTGCCGCAGATGGCAAAGCAGATACCTATCTGGCGGTTTGGGCCTCGGATAAGGAAACCGACGACAACCATCTGGACCCGGATTTTCTGGCGATTATCGACGCAGATCCGAGATCGCCAACTT
>JAFAHP010000265.1 GCA_019237175.1 Alphaproteobacteria bacterium | reverse complement strand
TCAAGAACCGCGGCATGTCCCGGTTCCTGGTGCACGGCCGGGAAAAAGTCCGCGCGGTCTGCCTGCTGCAGGCGCTGGCGCTCAACTTGTGCTGGGCCAACACCCTGCGTCGCCGTATTGCCGCGGCGGCAGCGGCGGCAATGCCGGTAGTCGTGTGACCGCAACCGGTTGCATAAGCAATGGCTTACCCGATGACGACATTCATTGCGTTGCCGTGCCAATTCTTCTGCCAATACCCTCGGCGTTACGTACATCCTCAGGTTGAGCAGACTGCCAGATGACACGTCAAACCGAAAATCGGGATTGGGTTACACCCTCTTTCGCGGGGGTGACGACAATCGGGGTGCTCGTGAGGTATTTCCGGTCGGACACTCAGGTAGGAGCCACTATGCCAAACCGATTTCGCCCTCGATCACGTGCTCGAGTCCGACTTCCGGCATCGAAAGGGTGACGCGCGCCCTCAGGTTGGCGTTGTCCTTTATGGCACCCTTGGCCAGCGCGTCGCGAACCGTCTTTTCGATCTCGCGCTGCGAGGTCACTCCGACGACCTTCAAGAATTTGCGGATGTCTATGTTAAAGCGATCTTCGTTCATTTCGCGCTCCTTCGGCTACGAGCCCGTCGCACCCGGGGTGCACGTGAAGTAGACCGCCGGGCCACGATCTGCAACGAACGCGGCGAACGAGTTCGTTTGCCGCGTTTATGTTCCTCACATACCTCGGCTTACGATGACGCTGCCGGACGCCGCTCAGGCGCCGTCGGGCCAGCAACCGACACCCCATCGTGCGCTGCGCAAGCGCACCAGGCGCCGGAGGCGAGCTTTGCGGAACTGACACAGGGTGAGGGCGGCCAATCCTTAAGCTCTGTGGTCAAGGGACCAAACCTGAATGTCCCGCGCGCAGTGCGGCAACATAGCCTGGTTCGGTTTTATCGATCTGTGCGTCGCCCAGGCCAAGGTCGTTCGTGCCGAAATCTATATTGCCGGCGACGGCACTCTCAAATTTCGGCGCACCCTCTCCCGCCTAATCCTAATCGAGATGCAGAGCACAGACCGCGTCGCGAATCGCCCAGGCCAGACAAAAAGTCATTAGGTGCCGGCGCCGGTCTCCGGAGGCTCAACCGCGGTCGATCCCGGACGCAAACTTTCTGCAGGGGCAAGCATTACCCCGGGTAGGCGCGGCGCCCGCGGTCGCGCAACCACAATCGGACCAGATGGCGCTTCTGGCCGGGATCGGGATGGTCGACAAAAGCGGTGCGGCTGTGACCGAGCGCGCGATTGTGGACGAATTGAACTTGGCCGGGTTCGAGATCGAAATCGATCGACAGCGCTTCGTCCTCGCAGATTTCGAGAAGGGCATTCAGCGATGCCGCGCCCGCCGGGTCGACCGGATCGCCCTTCATCGCATAGCCGCTATTGATTTGATGGACGCTGAACCGCGCCCTCAGTTCACCGTCGTCGTCGAACACCGGCGCGGCAAAAATTGGGCTTTCCCCTGTATGAAATTCACGCTGGCGGTCAAACCAGAACGGCTCGTAAAGCCGGCCGAGCCGCTCGGGGTAGCGCGCCAACATCTCGTTATGGGCGGTGTGGAAGCTGATAACCCGGCTGTGGCCGCCGCTCATCGAACGGCGCAAGCACAACAGGCCAACGTAGTCCGGCGGCGTTTGGTTGTATGCGTTATCGTTGTGAAAGCGGATCTCTATATTTGTCTTGTCGGGTCTCACGCCCGATCCCGGGGATGCCTGCTGCCCGGTGTCGAGCACATCGTAGATCAAGGTGCCATCGAGCTTCTGCGCGACTGGGCGGGCGACCATACTCGATAACAGCCAATAAATCGCGGTGGCCTCGCTCGCAGTTATCTCATCGAGCGGCAGCCGATCGACGATCGCAAACCGCACTCCCGAGGTAAGGATCGCGCGCGTCCGCGCCATTGCCCGACGGCACGCGGGAAGGTCGAAATCCTGCGGCGTCAGAACGATCGTCGGCAGCGGATAAGCCCGCAACTCGTCGATGGTCCGGCGGATCTCATCGAGGCACGCGGCATCGAGTTCAATTTGCCAATCCTCGGGCCGAATACCGGTGCGAACCCAGGCGCTGGCTCCTGCGATCGGTCGGTTCAGCACGGACAATTCAGACATCACTCCTCCCAACGCGCCGGCTCTCACCAAAGATGGCAGTGCCGCGCAGCGAGCGCAACCTACCCTCGCCGGCCGCCAAAGATCGGCGCGGCGGCGCCGCTTTTCAGCGCGGGTAAGTCGCTGCTCTCAAATGCGGCGCTGGCGTTCGTGTTCCTCGTCCTCGGCGGCGTTGAGGATGCGGCGTGCCTTGGCGAAAAGAGCCTGTGCCTCGTTCTCGTGCCCCAGTTCGTGCTCCGCGCGGGCGAGATCGAGCTCGATATAAGCAA
>JAFAHP010000205.1 GCA_019237175.1 Alphaproteobacteria bacterium | reverse complement strand
GTCCCGTCCAGCATGGCCACCTCCTCATGTGAGGCAATTTCATCGCTTTGGGGATCCTTGGTATCCACCTTGTCCCATCGTGCGGAGCTAGGGTGCTGATGACAAGCGAGTAATCTTCGGCTATTTGTGACTGTTTGTCACAGATTGACCCGCCCGCCAAGCCGCGCCGTCTGCCGCCGCTGAATGCATTGCCGAGCTTTGAGGCTGCGGCCCGCCACCTGAGCTTTTCCAGAGCAGCCGACGAGTTGCACCTGACCCACGGCGCGGTGCGCCACGCTGTCCGCAATCTCGAGATCGAGTGCCTGGTTGATCTTATTGGTGCGGACGGCGGGATTCGAACCCGCACCCGGTTGCCCGGAGCAGATTTTAAGTCTGCTGCGTCTACCTTTTCGCCACGTCCGCGCGCTGGTCCGGTCATCCTTCGCCAACCCCGTCTTGCGGATCGGCGCCCAATTCTCGGATCAGCGATTTGAGTTCTTCGGCGGCGGCGACCAACCGATCGCGATCGATGCCGCGCAGCACCAACGTCACGCCAAAGTCGCCACGGTGGAAATAAGGATATGACCCGATTTCGATGTCGGGATAGCGGTCCTGCAACGCGGACAGATCGCTCGCCAAGGTACCCTCGCCAAGCCGGCAACTGACGCTACGGCTCAGCAGCCTGTCGCCGCCTGCGAGCCGATACTTCAGCTGTTCGAAGATCCCTTGCATAATCCTCGGCACCCCCGGCAGCACAAAGACATTGCCGATCTGGAATCCGGGCGCGCGCGAGATCGGGTTCGGCAGCAGCACCGCCCCTTCCGGCACCATCGCCATGCGCAACCGCGCCGCGTTGAGCTGACCCGGCGAATAATGGCTTTCGAGCAATCGTTTGGCGTCGGGATGAACAATCAACGGCACGGCAAAGGCGTCGGCCACGCTTTGCGCAGTGATGTCGTCATGCGTCGGTCCGATCCCGCCGGTCGTGAATACATGATCAAAGCGCTGGCGGGCTTCGTTGACGGCGGCGACGATGACCTCCGCGATATCGGGAATGACCCGCGCCTCACGCAGCCGGATGCCGACTTCGTTGAGCCCGCGCGCAAGAAAGCCGAGATTTTCGTCCTGTGTGCGTCCCGACAGGATCTCGTTCCCGATGATCAGTACGCATGCGGTGACGATCCTGGGCGCCGAGGCGGCAGTCGGGGATTGAGGTTTGTCATCGCTCATCGTTGTCTCGCCTTTCGGCGGCTGCTGAAGCCCGCTCTTTCATAGGCAAATGCACCAGGCGGTACAATCGCGCACGCCACAGCGAGGTTGCCGCGAGCCGGTGGACACCTTACTTTTCGCGGTATCGGTAAAGGAGAAGCGGCATCGGCCGCTCGCAACAGATGCGCAGCATACCCGGATTGCAGCGAGACCCGACAACCGGCCTGCCTCCCGGCGAGACCCGCGACGGCAGGATCAAGATCCACGGGGAAGAAGCCTTCGAGAGCATGCGGCGGGCGGGGCAACTCGCCGCGCGAATGCTCGACTTTATCACCCCTCACGTTCAGTCGGGCGTGACCACCGGTGAACTCGACCGCTTGTGTCTCGAATTCACGCTCGACCACAACGCGGTCCCCGCCCCGCTCAACTACCGCGGCTTTCCAAAGTCGATCTGCACCTCGATCAATCACGTCGTTTGCCACGGGATCCCGGGCGACCGGCGGCTCGACGAAGGCGATATCCTGAATATCGACGTCACCCCAATCCTTGATGGCTGGCACGGCGATACGAGCCGCATGTTCTTTGTTGGCGAGAAAATCCCTGTCAAGGCGCGTCGCCTCGTCGACGTGACCTATGAAGCGATGATGCGCGGCATCGCCGCGATAATGCCTGGGCTCCACCTCGGCGTGATCGGCGAGGCGATCCAGCGATATGCCGAAAGCCACCGCTTTTCGGTGGTGCGCGACTTTTGCGGCCACGGCGTCGGGCGCATTTTTCACGACGCGCCGTCGGTGCTGCACTACGGGCGTCCGGAAGATGGGCCGGTGATGCGCGAAGGCATGATCTTCACTGTGGAACCGATGATCAACGCCGGCCGGTGGGAGGTGAAAATTCTGAGCGACGGCTGGACTGCAGTAACCAAGGACCGCTCATTGTCGGCGCAGTTCGAGCATACCGTTGGGGTGACCGCCACCGGCTGCGAGATCTTCACCCTGTCGCCCGCCGGCCTCCACCACCCGCCTTACGCGCTCGCCGACCGCCCGGCGATCCCCGCGGCGAGACGTTAGCCCCAGGCTGCCGCGGCCGCTACCCGGTGTTGGTGGTAAACCGCGTGCCGTTAGCATGAGTCCGGTTTTCGCTTCAGAAGTC
>JAFAHP010000117.1 GCA_019237175.1 Alphaproteobacteria bacterium | reverse complement strand
GGCGGCGGCGATCGCCCGCGCCGCCGCCACAATCTCGGCGCGGCCGCCATAGGACAGCGCCATGGTCAGCGTGATCGCCGAATTGTCGTGCGTCACCGTCTCGGCGTGTTTGATCAGTTGGATGATGTCGGGGGCAAGACGATCGATTTGGCCGATAACCCGCAGGCGAATGCCGTTCCGGTGCAATTCGGCGATCTCGGCGAGCAGGTAGTGGCGCAACAACCCCATCAGGTCATGGATTTCGCTCGACGAGCGTTTCCAATTCTCCGATGAGAAGCCGAACAACGTCAGATAGGGAAGCCCAAGTTCGATAGCACCCGAAACGGTGCGCCTGACCGCCTCGGCACCCCGGCGATGACCTGCGATGCGCGGTAGACCTCGGGCTTCGGCCCAGCGGCCATTGCCGTCCATAATGATCGCGACATGCCGCGGCGACGGGCGCTGCAGCGAAGCTTCGGCGGCAATCGGTAGCGTTGTCAAACCTGTAAGATCTCCCGGTCTTTCTGCGTCAGCGTGTCATCGATTCGGCGGATCGCCTGGTCGGTCAGCCGCTGAATTTCCTGCTGCAGCTTGCGCTGCAGATCCTGCGAGATTTCCCCTTCCTTTTCCTGACGACGCAACGCCTCCATCCCGTGTTGCCGCACTTTGCGCACCGCCACGCGCGCGTCCTCGGCATATCGGGCGGTAACTTTGGTCAGCTCGCGCCGCCGTTCCTCATTGAGGTCAGGGATCGGCACGCGGATCACTTGGCCCTCGGTCTGCGGATTGAGGCCCAGTCCCGATTCGCGGATCGCCTTGTCGACCGCCTTGACCATTGCCCGGTCCCAGACCTGTACGGTAATCGTCCGCGGTTCCGGCACGCTGACATTGGCAAGCTGATTGATCGGCATTGACCCGCCATAGGCGGCAACCGAGATCGGTTCGAGCAGACTTGCCGAGGCTCGTCCGGTGCGCAACCCGCCAAACTCCTTGCGCAAAACCTCGAGAGCGCCCTCCATCCGGCGGTTAAGATCGTTGAGCAGCGAGTCTTCCGACATGGTTTCACTCCCGATGGCTAATTTTCTCCGTCGATGATCGTATATCGCCCCTCTCCACGCACGAGGCGAGCAAATCCGCCGCGTTCGAAGATCGAAAACACCAAAATAGGGATGCGGTTGTCGCGCGCCAGCGATATTGCCGAGGTATCCATCACCTGCAGGTCGCGCGCCAACACTTCGCGATAGTCAAGCCGATCAAAACGCGCGGCGCTGGGCACGCGCTGGGGATCGGCATCGTAAACGCCATCGACTTTGGTCGCCTTCAACAGCGCATCGCAACCCATTTCCGAAGCGCGCAACGCGGCCGCTGTATCGGTCGTAAAGAACGGGTTTCCGGTGCCGGCGGCGAAGATGACCACGCGCTTTTTTTCGAGGTGGCGCAATGCGCGGCGGCGAATATAGGGTTCGCATACCGCCTGCATCGAGATCGCCGACTGGACCCGGGTTGCGATCCCGCACTGTTCGAGCGCGTTCTGCATCGCGAGCGAATTAATCACCGTCGCCAGCATGCCCATGTAATCGGCGGACGCACGCTCCATGCCGACAGCCGCTCCTGATACGCCGCGAAAGATGTTGCCACCGCCCATAACCACACAGATTTCGACGCCGAGCGCATGCACAGACTGGATTTCGCCGGCGATGGTGGCGACGAATTCGGGATCAAGCCCGCCCTCGCGCGACCCCATCAGAGCCTCGCCCGAGAGCTTTAATAAAACGCGGCGATACCTGAGATCGGCAGCCATGCGGCCCACGCCCACTTGCTGTCTTGCGCCGAGATCAGGCGCGGGCTGCATGTTACACGAAATCCACCGTGCTGTCGCTCGACCACCTGGCTTATTTGATCGGCCGCCCCTTCCCTCGCTTGCGGACAGCCGGTTCACTGATCTTGGAGCCGCGAGAGCCATTGGCGTTGCCCTCGCCGCTCGCTCGTGGGGGTGAAGACGGAATTTCGGTGACGGTTGATCCCCGGCAGAAATTGCGTGGACCGCTCGCGGGGCGGGGAAGGGGTGCGGGCCGGTGGGCTTAGTGCTTGACCTGTGCCGCCGCCGCGACCTCGGCCGCAAAATCCGGCCGGTTGCGTTCGATTCCTTCGCCGAGCGCAAACCGGGCAAAACCGCTAACCGTTATCGAGGCACCTGCCGCGTTGGCGGCGTTTTCCACGACTTTGGCGATCCGCGTCTCCTGGTCGACGACAAAGATCTGCTCCAGCAGCACGAATTCCTCGTAAAATTTGCGCAACCGCCCCTCGACCATCCGGTCGACGATGCCGCCGGTTTTGCCGCTGGCCAGCGCCTGCTCGCGCAACACGCTGCGCTCGCGTTCGAGAACCGCCGGCGGAACCGAGGCAATGTCGAGATAGAACGGATTCGCGGCCGCGACGTGCATCGCCAGCTGCCGCCCGAGATCGGCCAGGGCGGCTTCGGGTGCCGACCCCGCGAGCGCCACGATCACACCGATCTTGCCGAGCCCCGGAGCCAGCGAATTGTGCATATAAGAGTACACCCCGCCTTCACTTACCGCGAGCCGGGTCGAGCGGCGCAACACCAGATTTTCGCCGATCGTCGCGATCAGATAGGTCAGCTCTTCTTCAACATTGCGCCCGGTGTTGGGATAGGGGCTGCGGCGTAAGGCTTCGAGTTCGCCGTCGCCCTCCACCGCTCGTTCCGCAACGGTGCGCACAAAGGCCTGAAATCCCTCGTTGCGTGCGACAAAGTCGGTCTCCGAATTGACCTCGACCAGCGCCCCGGCAATCGCGCGCGTGGCGACCCCGATCAACCCCTCGGCTGCGATGCGTCCGGCTTTTTTGGCGGCGGCGGACAGCCCCTTCTTGCGCAGCCAGTCGACTGCAGCCTCGATGTCGCCATTGGTATCGCCGAGAGCACGCTTGCAATCCATCATGCCGGCGCCGGTCT
The DNA here is from genome assembly GCA_019237175.1 of Alphaproteobacteria bacterium. Classification (GTDB taxonomy): domain Bacteria; phylum Pseudomonadota; class Alphaproteobacteria; order ATCC43930; family CGMCC-115725; genus AP-15. The sequence goes on along the minus strand of JAFAHP010000117.1, from coordinate 6,817 downwards.
TTTCGCGCAGCTCCTTGACCAACGCCGCGGTCACCTCGGGCATATCTTCATCCTCTTCTTTGTCGCTGCTTCGCCCCCTCCCTAACTCTCCCCTGCTTGCCGGGGAGGGAAGGGTGGGGGGCAAATGCAAGGCGGCAGCAAGTGAGTGCAATCACTCGGCGTCGGCCCGCTCAACGTGCGCGCCCTCCGGCCTCTCGTCGAGCGACGGCATCAGAGCGTCCTCCTCCGCGGTTTCGCCGGTGAATTCGCCGGTTGCTTCGGCCGGGACATCCTCGACCGGCGCCTCGGCGCGGGCGCCGATATCGACCCCGGAGGCCGCCATCTCGGCCTGCAAGCCGTCGATCACAGAGGCCGCCACCAACTCGCAATAGAGATGGATCGCCCGCATCGCGTCGTCATTGCCCGGGATCGGGTAAGCGATGCCGTCGGGAGACGAGTTCGAGTCGAGGATCGCAACGACCGGGATGCGCAAGGTGTTGGCCTCGGCGACGGCGATCGCCTCCTTGTTGGTGTCGATGACAAACAGGATATCGGGCAGACCGCCCATCTCCTTGATGCCGCCGAGGGCCCGTTCGAGCTTGTCGCGGCCGCGCGTCAGCTCCAAGAGCTCGCGCTTGGTGAGCCCGGTCTGCTCGGCGGTGATGCGGTCCTCCAGTTCGCGCAGACGGCGGATTGACTGCGAAATCGTCTTGAAATTTGTCAGCATCCCGCCGAGCCATCGGTAATTGACGTAATACTGGCCGCACCGTTTGGCGGCCTCGGCGATCGGCTCCTGCGCCTGGCGCTTGGTGCCGACCAGCAACACCCGCCCGCCGGCGGCAACCGCGTCGCGGATCGCCTGCAACCCCTGATGCAGGAGCGGTACGGTCTGTTCGAGGTCGACGATATGGATGCCGTTGCGCACGCCGAAGATGTAAGGCTGCATCTTCGGGTTCCACCGCCGGGTATGATGGCCGAAATGGACGCCGGCTTCCAAGAGCTGGCGCATCGTATAGGTAGGCAGCATGTGAACTCCTTCTCCGGTTGGACCGCCGCAGGAGAAATCGGTCCCCCAATCGAGAGCTACCGACACCGGAGCGGCCGCCCGCCAATAGCCGACGACCGCAGGCCTGCGTGAGGGTTACGAACATCATTTACTTACGGTCGGCGGCGCTTTCTGACAAGGCCGCCGAGGCATGAGCACCGCAGCGCAGCCGGCGGCCGCGCTTCCTCACCGTGCTCCGGGCGATCCGCACACCCTATGCGTTCCCGCGAGTACCTAGAGATATCGGCTCGCCGTAGAATTCGACCGGGATTCGGTCCCAGGCAGCGGGGAAGGCGGAGAAAGTAATGGTTTCATCTACCGGAAATCGGGCTCGGCAGGGTCTTTAACCTTTCCTAGACAATCGGAAGCGAAGCTTGCATCCCCGCGCATCTTGAGGGGTTGCCGAAGGGTGAGCACCGCCGCCCAGACCGAGACGGTCTCGGCCCCCGGCCAAGAGGTCGATGCCGGCTCGCGGGCGGTTGCCGTCGTATTCTTCGTCTCGGGTATGCCGGCGCTGATCTACCAGCTGCTATGGCAGCGCGCTCTCTTCACGATGTTTGGCATCAATATCGAGGCCGTGACGCTGGTGGTCGCGGGCTTTTTGCTGGGGCTCGGCTTCGGCAGCCTCGCCGGCGGGCGCCTGTCACGCGCACCACGGCTCGATTTGCTGGCGACCTTTGGCGCGATCGAGCTGACCGTCGCCGCCTATGGGGTATTCTCGCTGCGAATCATCACCTGGGTCGGGGCCCATAGCCTCCACCTGCCGACCGTCGCTTTGGCCCTCGTCACGCTCGCGCTGCTCTTTGTGCCGACGCTCTTCATGGGCTCGACGCTTCCTCTCCTCGCGGCCTATCTCGTCCGGCGCTCGCACAATGTCGGCCAGTCGGTGGGTCTTCTTTATTGCGTCAACACGGTAGGCTCGGCGACGGCATGCCTGTTGAGCGTCGTCTTTGTCATGGACCGTTTCGGCATGCAGGGCACCGTCACCCTTGCCGCTGCGATCAATTTGATGGTCGGCGGGTCGGCCTTGGGCGAGGCCTGGCGCCGGCGCGGCCGTGCGCCGCACCCGGCTGCGACCCCGGTGCCCGACGCCCTAAGCGGAGCGCAGCGGCGCGCGCGATCGGAGCTCTGCTTTGCCATCCTGCTTGCCGGCCTCCTCGGCTACGTATCGCTCTCCTACGAGATCGTCTGGTTTCGCGCGTTCTCGCTGGCCAGCAACGGCAGCCCTGCGTTCGCGTTGGTGCTCGGGGTCTATCTCGCCGGGGTCGCCAACGGCGCCCTCAGGGTGCGCGCGCGCTTCCGGCAGCCGCTAGAGCAGGCACAGTGCACCTTCCTCATCGCTCTCTCGATCCTGGGCGCGAGCATTCTCGGTTTTTTTTTGCTCCCGCTCGCCGCTTTGAGCGCCGCCTCGGCGCTTGGATATTTCTGGCCGATGCTGCTGATGATCTTCGCGCAGACGACTCTCGGCGGCATGGCCTTTCCGCTCATCTGCCATTACGGGGTGAGCCCAGACGACAAGGCCGGTGCCGGGGTGAGCCTCATCTATCTCGCGAACATCCTGGGCTCGGTTGCAGGCACGCTCGCCACCGGCTTCCTGCTGATGGACATGCTCTCGATCGCCGGCATCTCGGCGCTGCTCGGAATGGCGGGCGTCGCGCTGGCGGGTGCTGTTGCCGTGAAGGGCGGGCTGCCGCGCCGCCGTTGGCAGCCTATCGCAGCGGGGGCGCTGATCGCGGGTTTGGCGATGCCCGCTTCCGCCGGCATCCTCTTCGACGGGTTTTACCACCGCCTCTTGACGAACAGCCGGCTTGCGCCGGGTACGCACTTCCGCAACACGGTTGAGAACCGCGACGGCGTCATCAATGTCGATGAGGCGCTCAACGTCTATGGCAGCGGCATGTACGACGGACGCATAGCCGTCGACCTGATGCACGACGAGAACTTGCTGATCCGTCCGTTCTCGTTGAGCCTCTTCCATCCCGACCCCAAACAGGTGCTGATGATCGGGCTCGCAACCGGGGCATGGGCGCAGGTCATTGCCAACCATCCCCAGGTCAAGCACCTCACCATCGTCGAGATCAATCCCGGCTATCTCGAGATCGTGCGACAATATCCGGTAGTGGCGAGCCTTCTTCACGATCCCAAGGTGGAAATCGTCATCGACGACGGCCGGCGTTGGCTCAGCCGGCATCCTGAACGCAAGTTCGACGCCATCATCCAGAATACCACCTGGTTTTTCCGCCCGAATGTCACCAACCTGCTGTCCGAAGCGTATTTGCGGCTGACGGCGGCGCATCTGCGCGACGGTGGTGTCTTCCTCTATAACACGACCGGCTCGCTTCGCGTGCAGCGCACCGGCTGCGCGCTCTTTCCAGGCGTGCGCCTAATCAACAATTTGGTCTTAAGCACGACGCCGATAACCCTCGATCCCAACCGTCTGCGCCGAACGCTCGCGGCTTATCGGATCAACGGCAGCCCGGTGCTCGACTTCAACCGGCCGGACGAGCGCGCTCGTCTCGACCAGATCGTCTCGCTGCTGGCGCCGCCGCCCCTCGGCGAGGCGCGTCCCGACGCAGCGATCGAGGATTGCGGCGGCGTTCTTGCGCGCACCAAAGGCCTCGCGAAGGTGACCGACGATAATATGGGCGAGGAGTGGAGCCATCTGGCCATCGCCGATCAGCCACTGCGGCGCGTTCAACAACTCTTGGGCATCGCTAGCAAAGCGCACTGAAGATTTTGCCATTGGACGAGCCTGGAACGCAGTCAATCGCTTCCGGTGTGAAGTCGAGAGCGTAATCAGCGCGACCTCGATTGCTGTTCCGATCGCCTGCGCACTTCTTTCGCCCGACACTCGGCCTCCGCCACATTGAGCGAAGGCGGAATCCCTGCACCGGCGGAGGCGGTGACTTCGCCGCGCACCATCTTCGCCGTTCTCAGCGGTGACCTCGAAGTCATAAGATGAGCCAAAGTGCCTATATCCTCCGACTCCAAAGACGGATAGTTGACCAACATTTGCTCGCGCGTCTCCCGGATCATGAGCAGCCCGAGCACCGGCGACCGGAAATCGCAGCCCGCGAATACACGGCATCCCGGTGCAAACCGCAGGATCGATGGTAAAGCACGCAAACTTCACCGTCTCTGACTAGCTCTGCTTGAGTCGCCAAACTTGATGCGAATGTGTCAAATTATGTGTGCGCCGCCACATGCCTCGTCGGTCTGAGGCGGAGCCTCGTTAGAAGTGAATGGCGAAAAATGTCGAGCCGCCCACCTCACCCCGGCCCAATCCCGCCGCACGCGGGCGGAAGAGAACAAAGCGCCAACGGTGAGCCTCGCCGCCGCCGGGCGGAGGAGACGGCCTGTCCCGGAGTTGATCCGGGGGAGGGGACCCGGCGCGGTATGAGCCGCGAGCCCGCGGGCTCCGCCTGCGGGGGCGGAGAGGGTCATGGGGTACCCGCGGTAAGGATTGGTCCGAGCGACATTCGCCCTGATGACTGGGTCGAACGTCTGCTGCCGGCCGGCATCGGGCCTTACGTCCGGCTGGCGCGCCTCGATCGGCCGATCGGGACCTGGCTCTTGCTGTTTCCGGGCTGGTGGGGCATCGCGCTGGCGGCGCAAGGCTGGCCCGATCCGGTGCTGATGGCGTTGTTCGGGATCGGCGCCCTCGTCATGCGCGGCGCGGGCTGCACCTTGAACGACATCGCCGATCGTGATTATGACGCACAGGTTGCGCGGACCCGGCTGCGTCCGCTCCCGAGCGGTGCCGTCGGCGTGCCGCAAGCGGCCGCGTTTTTAACCGCGCAACTTGCCGTCGGGGCGGCGGTGCTGTTCAGCCTGAACCGGCTCAGCATCGCGTTGGGATTTGCGGTTCTCGGGCTGATCGGCACCTATCCGTTCATGAAGCGGGTCACCTATTGGCCGCAACTCTTTCTCGGCCTCAACTTCAATTGGGGGGCGCTGATTGGCTGGACCGCGGTCACGGGCACCCTCGCCTGGCCCCCGCTGTTTTTATACCTCGGCGGTGTGTTCTGGACGATCGGCTACGACACGATCTATGCGCATCAGGACAAGGAGGACGACCTCCGCATCGGGGTCAAATCCTCGGCCTTGGCGCTCGGGCAGAAAACCCGCCCATGGCTTTTTGTCTTCTACGCTGCGGCCTCGGCGCTGTGGGCGGCCGCCGGCCGAAGCGCTGGGGTTGGTCCGTTGTTCTGGGCGGGATTAGCGGCGGCAGCGGTGCAGCTTGCCTGGCAGGCGGCACGCGTCGATATCGACGACCCGACCGATTGCCTCGCCAAATTCCGTTCGAACCGTCTTGTCGGATGGCTGGTTCTTGCCGGGATCGTCGGCGGTCGCCTCGTCTGATTCGATGTCGGCAGACCGGGCGGCCTTTGTGCAGCGCAACACGGTGATCACCGCACCACCGCTGGTGCCGGAGCTTCGCCTTCATCTCGCCACCGAGGTCACGCCGATCTGGCAGGCCAGCGAGGAAAGCCTGGCGCGCGGCGCCGTGCCGCCGCCGTTTTGGGCGTTCGCATGGGCCGGTGGTCAGGCGCTCGCGCGCTACCTCTTCGACCACCCCATAACCGTCGCCGGAAAAACCATGCTCGATTTCGGATCGGGATCGGGTCTTGTCGCCATCGCCGCCGCCAAAGCCGGCGCATATCGTGTATTCGCCGCCGAGATCGACCCCTTCGCCGCAGCGGCAATCGCGCTCAATACATCCCTCAACGAAGCAGACGTCGACATCATTACGGCAGACGTCGTTGGCGCTGCCGACCCGGGGTGGGAGGTCGTCACCGCCGGTGATGTCTGCTACGAGCGCGAAATGGCGGAGCGGGTCGTCCCGTGGTTGTGCGGGCTCGCTGGAAATGGTGCGCTAGTGCTGCTCGGCGACCCCGGCCGAGCCTATCTACCGGCCGGTGGGCTCGTCGAACGCGCACGATATATTGTTCCGACGAGCCTCGAGCTCGAAGACCGCGCCAGTCGCGAAACCATCGTGTGGCAACTGCTGCCCGGCTGACCCGCGAATTGGCGGCCCTTCCGGTGTGGAACGGGAACCGCGCCAGGGCGTTGCACGGGCATCTTTCCGCTTGCAGGAGCCATCGATGAAAGAGTTCTTTGCGACCGCCTCGGTTTGTGCACTGCTGATCTCGGCACCCGCATGGGCCCAAACCGCCGGCGTTCGGACCCTCGAGCCGCCCGGTGCCGTTCAGTCCCCGGCGACCGGAACTCCCACCTTGAGCGAGCAGGATCAGGCGTTTGTCAAGGAAGCCGGCGCCGGCAGTCTCGCCGAGGCCGACCTCGGCAAATTGGCTGAGCGCAAGGGAGCCACGCCGGCGACCCGGGAATTTGGCCGCTGGATGTACACCGATCACGGCATCGTCGCGAATAACTGGCTGAAAACAATTCTGGCCACTCAAGCTCAGCCTTTCGAGCCGACCCTGACTACCGAACAACAACAAATGCACCGGAAACTGGAAGGTCTCAGCGGCAGGGGATTCGATCGGGAATACATTCAGGATCAAGTCGCCGACCATGAAAAGACCATCCCGGTATTCGAAAAGGAAGCCGGTACCGGGCAAAATCCAATGATCAAGAGCTTTGCAGGGAACATGATTCCGGTACTTCGGCAACACCTTGCCGAGGCCAAAGCGCTTGCCGGGGAGACCGGGGTCGCAGCCGGTCGTGCAACAAGCACGAGCGAGAGCTCGGGTAGCTCGATGCAGCGCTGAGCCCGACCTATCTCGGCGCATGGCGCGCACCGGAGGTTATCGGCGATCATATCGGCGGTTC
>JAFAHP010000086.1 GCA_019237175.1 Alphaproteobacteria bacterium | reverse complement strand
TCGGAAATCCACTCTTCGTTGATCGCCTCGTTAATCCGCGGCAGCACGCGCAAAACTTGACCGTCGCGCGAGTCGATCCGGATGTTGCTGCCGACAGCATCGAACACGTCGACCGACTCGGTCTTCGCCAATTCCCAGGGACGCGCCGTAAAAGCATAGGGTTTCGAGGTCAATGCGCCGACCGGGCACAAGTCGATGATGTTGGCGGACAATTCACTGCCAAGCGCCCGCTCGATATAGGTAGTGATCTCCATATCTTCGCCGCGCCCGGTGGCCCCCAATTCCTGGACGCCGGCGATCTCGGTCAGAAATCGGATGCAGCGCGTGCAATGGATGCAGCGCGTCATATGAGTTTCGACTAGCGGACCAAAATTCTTGTCGCGCACCGCGCGCTTGTTCTCTGCGAACCGGCCGCGATCAAAGCCATAGGCCATCGCCTCGTCCTGCAGATCGCACTCGCCGCCCTGGTCACAGATCGGGCAGTCGAGCGGATGGTTAATCAGCAGGAATTCCATGACGCCTTTGCGCGCCTTGACCGCTTTTTCCGAGTTGGTATGCACCACCATGCCGTCCGCGACCGGCATCGCGCACGAGGCGATCGGCTTTGGCGAGCGCTCGACCTCGACCAGGCACATACGGCAATTGCCTGCGATCGCTAGTCGCTCATGAAAACAGAAATGCGCAATTTCGACCCCGGCAAGTTCGCAGGCCTGCAGGATCGTGGTACCTGCGGGCACGTCGATTTCACCGCCATCAATCGTCACCTTTGGCATATCAGGCAGCCTGTCTGCGGCGAGCGACAAGTTCGCGATATTCACCGATGCGGCGCTCCATCTCGGGGCGGAAATGCCGGATCAGCCCCTGGACCGGCCAGGCCGCCGCGTCGCCCAACGCGCAGATCGTGTGACCCTCGACCTCGTAGGATACGTCCAGCAACATGTCGATTTCGGCCGGCGACGCGCTGCCTTCGACCATGCGCTCCATGACCCTCCACATCCAGCCGCAGCCCTCACGGCACGGCGTGCACTGACCACAACTCTCGTGCTTGTAGAACTCGGACAACCGGGCGATTGCCTTGACGATATCGGTCGATTTGTCCATCACGATCACGGCGGCGGTACCGAGCCCGCTCTTGACCGCTTGCAGACTGTCGAAATCCATCAACACCGTGTCGCAAATCGATTTCGGCAATACCGGCACCGACGACCCGCCGGGGATCACGGCCAGCAGATTGTCCCAGCCGCCGCGCACGCCGCCGGCGTGACGCTCGATCAGTTCCCTGAGCGAGATACCCATTTCCTCTTCGACATTGCACGGCGCGTTGACGTGACCCGAAATACAGAAGATCTTGGTCCCGCTGTTCCTTGGCCGGCCAATTCCCGTGAACCATCCCGCGCCGCGCTTTAGGATCGCCGGGACGACTGCGATGGTCTCGACATTATTTACAGTCGTCGGGCAGCCGTAGAGCCCAACTTGAGCCGGAAACGGCGGTTTTAGCCTCGGCTGGCCCTTGCGGCCCTCTAGGCTTTCAAGAAGGCCGGTTTCTTCACCACAAATATAAGCGCCGGCCCCGCGGTGCAGGTAAAGATCAAACGCATAACCCGAAGCGCACGCGTCCTTGCCGATCAGCCCCGCGGCGTAAGCTTCGTCGATCGCGGCCTGCAGGCGCAGTGCTTCGTTATAGAACTCGCCACGGATATAGATGTAGGCCGCGCCGACACCCATGCCGACGCCGGCCAGCACGCAGCCTTCGAGCAGCTTGTGCGGGTCCCAACGCAGGATGTCGCGGTCCTTGCAGGTGCCGGGCTCGCTTTCGTCGGCGTTGACGACGAGATAGGTCGGCCGGTCGCTGGTCTTCGGCATGAACGACCATTTGAGCCCGGTCGGGAAGCCGGCGCCGCCGCGGCCGCGCAATCCGGATTCCTTGACCTCGTTGACGATCCAGTCGCGGCCCTTCTGGATGATCTCCCGGGTACCGTCCCAATCGCCGCGTTTGCGCGCGCCGGCGAGGTGCCAGTCGTGTTCGCCGAATAGGTTGGTGAAGACGCGGTCCTTGTCAGCCAGCATCGCTCGTCTCTCCGGCGGCCTCGGCCTGCAATGCCGCCTGCAACGGCGGCGGCTCGGGCGGCTCGGTCAAACTCGTCTTGCCGCCGGCCGCCATCGACCCCTGGCGGCCGATCGCCGACCCGATCGGCGGCGGCCGGCCCTCGCGCAGCGCATCGAGCAGAGCCTCGGTCCGGGGGCCGTCGAGGTCTTCGTAGAAATCGTCGTTGACCTGGAGGATCGGTGCGTTGACGCAGGCGCCGAGGCACTCGACTTCCACCAGTGTAAACAGACCGTCCTTCGTGGTGCCGCCCACGCCTATGCCAAGCTTCTTTTCGC
>JAFAHP010000614.1 GCA_019237175.1 Alphaproteobacteria bacterium | reverse complement strand
TCAAAACCGGAGCCTCCCCGGTGGGTCTTCGGTCACGGCTTGACCTCTTCTGCGGGAGTGGCTCAGCCGACAGTCAAGACTGTGGCACGGTCAGTGGGTGTTTGCGCAGAAAGTTGAAGTCGCAGCCGCGGTCGGCCTGCAGGATTTCGTTGCGGTAGAGGCGGGCATAGCCGCGCTCGGGGATCGGCGGCGCTGCCACCGGGCGGCGGGCGAGTTCCTCCGGCGGGACCAGGAGATCGATGCGGCGCTCCTTGACCGACAGGCGTATCCGATCGCCGTTTCGGACCCGTGCCAGCGGCCCACCCGACGCAGCATCCGGCGTCACATGCAACACGATTGAGCCATAGGCGGTACCGCTCATTCGGGCGTCCGAAATCCGCACCATGTCCTTGACACCAGCGCGCGCCAATTTCGCCGGGATCGGCAGGTAACCGGCTTCCGGCATCCCTGAGGCAGAAACCGGTCCGGCATTCTGGAGTACCAGGAAATCGTCCGGCGTCACGTCGAGATCGGGATCGTCGATGCGCGCCGAGAGATCCTCAAGCGACGCGAAGACGACCGCCCGTCCGTCCTTCTCGAACAATTTCGGGTCGGCCGCCGAACGCTTGAAGATGGCGCCCCCCGGCGCCAAGGAACCGAACAACGCGACGAGCCCGCCCGCCGGTTGGAGCGGATCGGCGAGCGGCTTGACAACAGAGCGGTCGACCGGGCCGGCGGGTGCGGAAAGACGCTGCGATAACGTCTCGCCGGTGACCGTCAGACAATCGAGATGAAGCAGCGGCCGCAACTCGCGCAATACGGCGCCAACGCCGCCGGCCGCAAACAGGTCTTCCATGTAATGCGGGCCGGTTGGCTTCAGATCGACGAGAACCGGTGTCGAGTCGCTGATCTCGTTCAAATGCCGCAAATCGATGTCGATGCCGGCACGGCCGGCAATCGCGGTCAGGTGCAGGACGGCATTGGTCGAGCCGCCGATCGCCATCAGCACGCGCAATGCGTTCTCCACCGCGTCTGCCGTGATGATCCGGTCGGGTGTCAGGCCGCTGCGCGCAAGTTGCATCGCCGCACGCCCGGTCGCCTCGCCGGCGCGCAACCGATCGGCGTGGACTGCGGGGATCGCTGCGGTGCCGGGCAAGATCATGCCCAGCGCCTCGGCGACCGAAGCCATCGTGCTGGCGGTCCCCATGACCGCGCAGGTGCCAGCGGTGGTGGCGAGGTTGCCCTCGATTTCCCGGATTTCCTTGGGCTCGATCTCACCGGCGCGGTAGCGGGCCCAGAACCGGCGGCAATCGGTGCAGGCGCCAAGCCGCTCGCCATGCCAGCGCGCGGTCATCATCGGCCCGGCGACCAGCTGGATCGCCGGGCGGTTTGCGGAAATGGCACCCATCAGTTGAGCAGGCACGGTCTTGTCGCAGCCGCCGACCAGCACCACCGCGTCCATCGGCTGGGCGCGGATCATCTCTTCGGTGTCGATCGCCATCAGGTTGCGAAACATCAGGCTCGTCGGATTGAGAAAGACTTCGCCGAGCGAGATCGTCGGAAAGGTCAGCGGCAACCCGCCCATCGCCAAGACGCCGCGCTTGACCGCCTCGATCAATTCGGGGAAATGGCGGTGGCAGTTGTTGTAGCCGGAATATGTGTCGGCGATGCCGATCACCGGGCATGCGAGCATGTCGCTCGAATAGCCCATCGAGCGGGCAAACGAGCGCCGCAGATAGAGTGCGAAATCGGGATCGCCATAGTTGGTGAGCCCTTTGGCGAGACCGACCGGTTCCGTCATCTCACTTCCTCAATTAAAAATCATCACGTTCACGGCACGCCGCGAATATTGTCGTTGTCGTCCCGGCGGAAGCCGGGACCCATGGCAGAAACGGATACCGGCCTCCGCCGGTATGACGAGCTACAAAGAGAGGCTCGGATAAAGATTTGACCAGTGAGGATTGTCCTGTTCGATCAGACTGATTTTCCAGCCTCGCCTCCATTCCTTGATCTGCTTTTCGCGCTGGATTGCTCCCTCCACGGAAGCGTGGGCTTCGAACCAAACAAGCATGTCGACGTTGTAGCGAGCAGTAAATCCAGGCACTGCCTTGCTCTTGTGCTCGAAGATCCGCTTTAGAAGGTCAGAAGTCACACCGACAGCCTGCCATACGGCTTGCTGGCGAGGAGATAGACGCAGAAACGTCTCTCTCTTCGGTCATTCCGTTGGTCCACAAGCTTTAGAAATCCCCACGCATCATCGGACCTCGACCAGTTCGATGGCTTCGCGGCTCGGGCCTTCGATCATCAGCGCGCGGGTCGGCCCGAGCGGATAGATCGGTTCAAGAAACTTGACGCGCTCGCTGTCGAGCTTGTCGGCCCAGGCGTCGAGATCGGCGACCGACAGCGCGATGTGGTCCTGCAATTGCCCGCGCGAGCTGCAGAGCGGCTCGTCACCCTGGTTCGCGTACCACATCATCGACACGTCGCCGAATTCGACCCCGGCGCGCGGCGCGCGGAACATCCCTTCGCGGTCCAACGCCGGCCAAGTGCGATCGGTACCTCGCATCGGCTTGCCGTCGGGCCCGGTCACCGGTGCCGGCATATAGCCCGGCCGCATCGCTGCATTGAGATGCTGCTGGTACCATTCGAATGCCGCGATCGGATCCTCTTGGTAAAGGTGGACGTGGTTGAAGCGCTCTGCCGGGTGGTTGCCGGCGTACTCGACGAGTGCACTGTCGGGGCCGCGCATATAGGCAAAGCCGCCGCCGCCCAGAGGTTGCACCCCCGCCGCCCTGGCCTCGGCGATTTGCGCCCGGGTGAGGCCGAGAACCCCGCCGAGGCTCGGCCAGGTGTCGCTCGAGATCAGCACCGAGCCGCCTTCATCGGTCGTATAAAGCGGCAATAATTCGACCTCGGGCCGGTTTTTATAGGCTTCGAGGCAGGCTCTGGCGTCGGTGACGTGCCAGCCGAAGTGCCAGATCGCACTCTGCGGCCCGGTCGGCGGTGGTGTATCGACCTTGTCGAACAGCACCAAAACATTGTTCGGTGATTTGAGCGCCGCAATGCCGCCCCAGCTGCTCTTTGCCGTACTTGGGAATTGGCGCGTGTAAAAATCGATCGCCCGGTTGGGATCGACCGAATTCAGATGCAGGTGGTGAAAGCCGGGGGATGGCAGCATGTCGGCGCCTCGCGGTGCGGGTTCGGCTGCAGTATGCGCCGACCCTCTGGCAAAACACCATCACGCTCGCATCAAACCCCCTCCCCCACCCTCCCCTCCCCGGTCTTGACCCGGGGATTGCGGGAGAGCGAAGGGTGGCGGTGTCGGCGGGTTGCCGCGGCCCGCAGCACCGCGGCAACCCGCAAGGCATCGCTCAGCGCGCCGGGGTCATGGGTGCGGATATAGTCGGCCCCTTGCTCGGCAGCGTAAAGTTCGGCGGCCAACGTCGCGGCCCCGAGCCCAGCAGCCGACGAACGGCCGGTGATCGCGCACAGAAACGATTTGCGCGACACCGAAACCAGGACCGGCACCCCAAAGGTCCGCTTTAGCTCGCCGAGGCGGGCCAGCACAGCGAGGGAGGCTTCGGGCCGGCTGCTGAGGAAAAATCCCATTCCGGGGTCGATGATGATGCGTTCGAGCGCGACCCCGGCGCCTTCGAGTGCCGCGATCCGCCCGGTAAAGAAAGCGCCTACGCGATCCCACACCTCGCCGGCGGAGAGGTTCAGCCGTTGCGCCCGGCCGCGGCCCTGCACCGCATGCATCACCACGAGCTTGCACCCAGCCGCCGCCAATTCCGGATAAAGCGAGATGTCCGGGAACCCCTGAATATCGTTCAAAAACTCGACATCTCGGGCGATCGCGAAACGCTGCACCTCGGGCAAAAAGCTGTCGACCGATACCGGTGTGCCTCCGGCCTTGAGCGCGGCGATCAGCGGGCCGATCCGGCGGATCTCCTCGGCAGCGCTAACCGGTTTGGCGTCGACGTTGCTCGCGGCGGCGCCGAGGTCGATCACATCGGCGCCGCCCGCCGCCAAGGCACGGGCATGCTCGAGGGCGGCGGCGGTCTCGAGAAAGCGCCCGCCGTCGGAAAACGAATCCTCGGTGACGTTGACAATGCCGAACAATGCCGGCCGCTTCACTGAAGGCGACACCGCCCACCAATCCTAATCGATCGCCTTGGCCGGGCTTGGCCCGGTCATCCACGAGAAGCCGTACGGCGCGTGCCGTTCCCTCGGGGATGCCCGGACCACGTCCGGGCAAGACGACTGTTGGTTATCGACGATGCGGGTAAGACGCTCTACCAAGGGAACAGCCGCGGATTTTGCCAGGACAGCCCTATGCCTTTGGCGGAATGACGATGAGGCGAGCCGCGGTGGTTGCGGTCATCACCCCGGTCGCGTGCGCTCGAGGATGGCGCCCACACCATCGGCATCGGGGAACACTTCAGGCTTTTCGACCCACACCCGCACCCGCTCCACCTTGGGATCGGCAAAGCACGCATTGCAGACCCGCTCGGCAAAGCCTTCGCACAGCTCGATATGGCCCGACGCGGCGATCTCGCGGATGGCAGCGACGATCGTCGCGTAATTGATAATGCGGCGCCTATCCTCCCCCGGGATAGCGGCCTCGCGCGTGGCGGTCAGATCGACCGAAATGCACACCCGCTGCTTCTGCTCGCGCTCGCGCCGGGTAACGCCGATGCTCGCCATCAGCACCAGTCCGCGGATGGTCACAACATAGGACGGGGCGGCGTCAGCCCCTGACGAACAGCGTTCGGCCATCCCTCACCATGCCCGCGCGCGCCAAGCCTCGCAATAGCCTCACGGCACCGAAACGACTATGCTGCGATTTCGCAGCGTGCGGCTGAGCCATGGGTCTCGTCTGGTTTTTTATCGGCGTCGTCGTCGGCGTCCTATTGCTGGTTATTTTGCCGTTGATCGTCGCGGTGCTGGGGGCGGTGCTGGCGATCGGGTTTCTCGTCGCCCTGCCATTGCTGCTTGCGATCTTGATCCTGGTCGGCGTCCTCGCCGCCGCACCGGCGCTCGGCTACGGCCTCCTGTTTGCCGCCCTGCTGGTCGCGTTGTGGGCGAGCGAGCGCAGAAAGCCACGGCTCCCTCCACGCTAAAGCTAACGGCCGCGCAATGATTGGTCGCGGAGACTCGTGTCCTGGCCGCGCACCGGGTCGGTTACCGCATCCTCCAGGTTGCGCGCACCCTTCCATTCCGCGGGCGGCCGCACATAGCCGTCGCTGCCGATCTGGTCGATGCCCCAGTAAATTTCGAGCCGATGGTTGTCGGGGTCGCGGAATTCGACCGCGAGCTGACAGCCCGCCCGCCGCCTCCCCTCGAAATCGATCTTGACGCCGTGACGGCACAAATGGTCGCGGGCCCGGAACACCTCGTCGAGGCTCGCGACTTCGAAGGCGAGATGATTGAGTTCGATATTGTCGGCCGGCGCGCCGGCTGAGCCGACCAGGGCGATGCCGTGATGGTCGGCATTGCAGCGCAGAAACACCATGCCGCCCGCCACCATTTCCTCGGGATAAACATCGGAGATCTGGAAGCCCAACACTTCGGTGTAAAACCGCGCCGAACGCTCGACATCCTGTACATTGAGCACGACGTGTCCGATTTTGCCGATGCTGAACGGCAGCCCCTGCGGCCGCTTCAATTGCTTGACCCGCTCCGGGTCGTAGTCGCCCATGCTGATCCTCCTCGCATCCTCCAAACCCGCGAAAATGCCTTGCTGGCCTCCGTCATTCTCCAATAAAGGCTGGGCCCCGACAATCCGCCAGCGGAGAAAACCCGATGCCACGCCTGCCCGATCCCGCCGATCTCGAAGCGCTGAGAATGTTCGACACGCCGACGATCTGCAACGCCCTCGAGATCGTCGCACCGGCGCGCCGCGCCGGCGGTTTTATTCGCCGACCCCTCCTTGCTCCGTTTCCCGAATTGAAGCCGGTTGTCGCTTTCGCCCGTACCGCCATCATCCGCGCGCGCGAGCCGCATCCGCGCAGCCGCGAGGAAGCCAAGGAAATCCGTCTCGGTTATTACGCCCACATCGCGGCCGAGCCGTTGCCGAGCATCGCGGTGATCCAGGACATCGATTGGCCAGACACCGGCTTTGGCGCGTTCTGGGGCGAGGTGCAGACCCATATTCACAAGGGACTCGGCTGCGCTGGCGTCATTACCGACGGCTCGATCCGCGATCTCGACGCGATGGCGGCGGATTTCTTTGTGCTCGCCGGCTCGGTGATGCCGTCGCATGCGCATGTGCATCTCGTCGATTACGGCGGGACGGTCAGCGTCGCGGGCATGCTCGTGTCGCCCAACGACATCGTTCATGCCGACCGACATGGCGGCGTCGTGCTCCCGCCCGAGGCGGTAAAGGAGATCCCCACCGCCGCCACGCTGCTGGCGCGGCGCGAAAAGGTGATCATCGACGCCTCCAAGGCGCCCGGCTTTTCTGTCGCCCGCCTACGCCAAGCCTTCGCCGAGCAAGAGGAGATCCACTAAAACCGGGCGACGGTCGGCCCAAGGCGAAGCCAAAAGGGCTCCGGTATCGGGCTAGGAACTTGAAATGGCGTCGCAGGATTTCCCACCTGAAGTCGAGACCGCGTTGCGCCGGCTGCCGGGCGCGAGGAGCGCATGAAACTGTGGGAGGTCATCTACCGAATTGACGAAATGGCATTCCGCCGGAGAGCCATCATCGACAAGCTGCGTGCGTTGCAAACATCAATCAACTCGCACGCCTTGAAGATCATCGCCTACCCGGATAGCCAGGACGTAACGCACTGGAGGCGCGCGCTCGCCGCATGGGGGAATGATCTGGCGGCAATGCAGCTGCGGAGATTTCGCGGCGTGACCCCGATGGGTTTTGCGATGGCCTGGAATGGCCTCTACCGAGAGCCCTTCGAGGGTGCCAAGGATCGGGTCTTGCAACTGAAGCTCGGCCAGATCGAGCGGGAATACCAGCGTCCCGTTACCAAGGATCGCACCCAAATCCTCGCCGAATTGACCGCGTTCCTACGCGCGTTCTGCCAGGCCATCGGCGA
>JAFAHP010000349.1 GCA_019237175.1 Alphaproteobacteria bacterium | reverse complement strand
GGCCAAGACCTGGCGCCGGCGACGAGCATCCACCGCATCCTGCAGGCGCTCCTCGGCTTGCCGACCCCGCGATACCGCCATCACGCCTTGTTGACCGACGCGAGCGGCCGCCGCCTCGCCAAACGCGGCCATGCACTGGCGATTCGGGCGATGCGCGCCGCCGGCATGCGTCCCGACGAGGTGATCGTCCGGGCTGGAGCCTCCGACCGCCGCTCTGAACCGTCCACGTCTTGACGGGCGATACCGGGTTCCTCCCCCGCCTAGGCGGGGGAGGTGGCGAGCGGCGCGAGCCGGAGGGGGTGAGCGCAGCCGATTGTTGGTACCAAGCGAGCCGGCGTCCCCACCCCCTCCACCGTGCTTCGCACGGTCCCCCTCCCCCGCTCCGCAGGGGAGGAACCTGTGAGTTGGCGGAACCGGTCCCGGGCCTCGGCCGAGCTATCGAAATCTCGCCTACCAGCCGCGCGATGAATCCCGGTGGCGGACGATCGAATTTCGTATCATAGCTTATTATCACCTAGGGGTGTTTCTTCGCGGTTGGTCGCATGAACCTCGAGCGCAGTTTCGGTTATCTTGTTCATGACGTGGCCCGGCTGTTCGCCCGCCGCTTCAACCAGCGGGCTCTGCTGCTTCTCGGCCTGAGCCGGTCGCAGTGCCGGATTCTCGCCTACCTGGCACGGTATGAGGGGATCAACCAAGCCGGTCTTGCCGATCTTCTGGAAATCAAGGCGATGACCCTGGTCCGTCAGATCGACCGGATGGAGGCTGACGGCTGGATCGCACGGCGCCCGGACCCGCAGGATCGCCGCGCCCGCCGCTTGATGCTGACGGAAAAGGCGCGGCCGATACTCGCCCGCATCACCGACCTCGCGGCCGAAATCCGGCAGGAGGCGTTCGTCAATCTGTCGCAAAAGGAAGGAACCGAGTTGCTCGACCTGCTGCACCGAGTTCATGCCGGCCTGTCCGCCCATGCCGCCGTGCCAAGGTTTGCGCCACTGACGGGAGCGGTCGCTTCGAGCGCGCATCATGCGCGCCGCGCGCGAACGGGTGCCGGCTCGTCCGCGCTGGAGAGCCCCCGGTGAGCACCTCCGCCCAGGACGAGGCCCCGCCGCTGGCAGCGCGGCGCACCGGGCTCGACGCCCGGACCGGGCTTCTCCCGAAGCGCTCGCTGCGCCAGCGGCTGCGGTTGCCGCTGATGGTGTTGGGACCTCTCGTCGTACTGCTCGGCGGTGCCTATTGGTACTTGACCACCGGACGCTATGTTTCGACCGACGACGCCTATGTCGAGGCTGCGAGAATCGCCATCAGCAACGATGTGTCCGGGCGCGTCGTCGCGGTTGATGTTCATGACAATGAGTCTGTAAAAGCGGGGCAGGTGCTGTTTACGCTCGACCGACGGCCCTTCCAGATTGCGGCCGAGGAGGCCAAGGCGCAGCTCGCCGCGGTCAGGCTGCAGATCAAGTCGCTGAAGGCGACTTATCAGCAGAAAAAAGCGGACCTTGCGGCGAACGAGGCCACGCTTCTCTATCAGCAGCGCGATCTGGAGCGGCAGCAGCGACTGCTGGCATCCGGTGCTGCTTCACAGGCGCAGTACGATCAGTCGAACCATGCTTACAAAATTGCGCGCGAGCAACTCGCATCAAAGGAACAGGATCTGGCGAGCACTCTCGCCAGCCTCGGCGGCGACCCCGACATCCCGATCGACCAACACCCCATGGTGCAACACGACCAGGCGGCTCTTGATCGCGCCGAGCTCAATCTTTCCTACACCATGGTGCGGGCCCCCGAAGATGGCATCGTCACCAAGGTCGAGCAGCTGCAGCCCGGCGACTGGGTGCAGGGGGTGAACACCGGCGCCCCGCCGACTTCGCTGTTCTCCCTGGTGTCGACAAAGCGCGTTTGGGTTACTGCCAACTTCAAGGAGACCGAGCTCACCCATATGCGGCCCGGGCAGAGCGCAACCGTCGAGATCGACACCTATCCGGGCGTCGTTCTCCCGGCGCGCGTCGAAAGTCTAAGCCCTGGAACCGGGCTGACCTTTTCTCTGCTGCCGCCGGAAAACGCCACCGGCAACTGGGTCAAGGTGGTGCAGCGTCTGCCGGTGCGGCTCAGCATCGAAAAGTTCGATGCGAGCGCCCCGCTCCATGCCGGGCTCAGCGCCACCGTCGCGGTCGATACCGGATACCGCCGCCCGTGGCTCGACCGCGTCGACAATCTGCTGGCCTGGCTCGCCGGCACGGGGATGAGCCGAGCGGCCGAAAAGTGAGGTCCGAAACGCCGGCCCCGGCTCTGGCGAACCGGGGCTGGATCACGGCGTCGATCATGCTGGCGACCTTTATGCAAGGGGTCGACACCACGATCGCCAACGTGGCGCTGCCGCACATGCAGGGCAGCATGTCGGCTTCGCAGGACCAAATCGCTTGGGTCGTCACCTCCTACATTGTCGCGGCGGCGATCATGACACCGCTGACCGGCTGGCTCGCCGGCCGGTTTGGCATCAAATACGTGTTTTTCGTTTCAGTCGCCGGCTTCACCGTCAGTTCGGTCTTATGCGGCGCCGCGACGAGCTTGGCCCAACTGGTCCTCTACCGCCTGATGCAAGGGGTATGCGGCGCCGCGCTGGTGCCGCTGTCGCAGGCTGTGCTGCTTCAGATCAACCCGCCCGAACGTTACGCGCGCGCGATGGCGGTGTGGGGGATGGGGGTCATCCTTGGCCCGATTATTGGGCCGGCGCTCGGCGGCTGGTTGACCGACAACTACAGCTGGCGTTCGGTCTTCTACATCAATGTCCCGTTCGGGATCCTCTCTGCGCTTGGCATCTTGATCTTTATCCGCGAAACGCGGCGCGGCCGACGCGAAGCCTTTGATTGGTTCGGCTTTGGCACGCTGAGCCTCGCGATCGGGGCACTCCAAATGTTGCTCGATCGCGGCGAACTCAAGGACTGGTTCGGTTCGACCGAGATCTGGATCGAGGCGCTGATTGCCGCACTCGCGTTTTACCTGTTCATCGTCCACACCGCGACTGCGACCGAGCGGTCGTTTTTAAACCGCGATCTGTTGAAGGACGCGAACTGCACAGTCGGCACCCTGATGATGTTTCTGCTTGGGGTGCCGCTTTACGGCACGATGACCTTGCTGCCGACGATGCTGCAAAATCTGTTGAACTATCCTGTGGTCACGACCGGGCTGGTCACCGCGCCGCGCGGTCTCGGCACCATGATCGCGATGATCCTGGTCGCCCGCCTCGGTAACCGCGTCGATGTGCGGCTGATCATCATGACCGGGCTGGTAGTGACCGCCGTGGCGATGTGGCAGATGACCGGGTTTTCGCTCTATATGGGGATGAACCCGGTCATCACGACCGGTGTGCTGCAGGGCTTCGGGCTCGGGTTTGTTTTCACGCCGCTCAGCATTATCACTTTTTCGACCTTGCCGCGGCCAATGCTGACCCAGGGTACCGCGATCTTCAGCCTGATGCGCAACATCGGCGGCAGCATCGGCATTTCGGTCGTCGAGACGCTCTTGGCGCAGAACACGCAGATCGTCCATTCGCGCCTGGTCGAAGGTCTGCGCATTGACAACCCGCTCGCCTGGGGCTCGCTGAAGGCGCCCTACAGCCTGACCGACCCGTCGGGGGTCGCGGCATTAAACGCCGAAGCGACGCGGCAGGCGGCGATGGTGGCCTATATCGACGTTTTCCTGCTGATGATGATCCTGGTCGTGATCGGCCTGCCCTTGTTGTTGTTCCTGCGTCGGCCGCGGCGGAGCGCCGGTGGTGCGGTGGCCGCCGAATAGCTGTAGGATGGGTTGAGCGCGCGAAACCCATCATCCCCGACCGAAACGGTGGGTTTCCCGGGTTTTCAACGGGTCAACCCACCCTACAAACTCACATAGCAGTAGGCGGAACAGCCGCAGCGCATTCCGCCACCAGCGTTGGCCCGAGGGTTACGCCGGCTCCGGGTGCGTGATCTTATGCCGCTCGCCTGCGTGTTTCGGATCATCAGTGCCGCCCGTCCAACTGGCCGGATAGAGCCCGTTCGCCAAGCATCTGTGGAATGACGAATCTGACGGGTATGCGCGCGCACGCACAGAGGCGGAATGCCCCCGGAACGCCCGCCCTGGCGGGCGGCCGTCCGGGGGTTTTCCGCCCTACCTCTCCACCGTTTCGGCCTCGACCCGATAGTAATCGTCGAGTCCGATCAAATCCTCGATCTCTTTGCGCACGACGGTGAATTGGTTATCTCCGATACCGGTGTATTGCCCGGTGCGCTGCATCTCGTCCAGTGCTTGGCGCATGAAATGGACGGCGACGCCCAGCAGCAGTTGCGCGTCGATGCAGGCGCGGTAGCCCATCGCCTTGAGCCGGTCGAGCCCGTAGATCGGGCGGCCGTCGCGATTGCCGCGGCTCTGCACCCAGACGAGCGGCACCTTTGCCAGCCGCGGCGCCGCCTCGGCTTCGACATCGTTACGCGGGAAGACCAGACCGAGATCGGCACCGACTTCGGCCGCCGCGTTGATGCGCATCAGCGCTTCGTCGAGCCCGAACTCGCGACAGGTGTCGGAGCGGGCGATGATGACAAAATCGGGGTCGGTCCGGTCGCGTTCGCGGCAAGCCCAGCGGATCTTGTCGACAAATTCGGCAACCGGCACGGCATGGGCGACATATTTGTGGTAGTGCGCCCGCTTTGGGTAGAGCTGGTCTTCGATATGGATCCCGGCGATACCCGCGGCCGCGAATTCGCGCACCGTCCGCATTGTATGCAGCGGTTCGCCAAAACCGGCCCCGGCGTCGGCGATCAGCGGGACCGACACCGCTCGCGCTACCTCGCCCGCAACCCGCACCTGTTCGTCCATCGTCAGGAGCGGCTCGGTGATCGCCAGCGACGCGCCGGTAGCGTAACCGCCGGTGTAAACGACTTTGACGCCGGCTGCCTCGGCCACCCGGCCTTCGATCGGCGTCGTCGCCGAAGGCATATAGAGAAATTCCCCGGCGGCGAGCAGGGCGCGCAACCGGCTGGTTTTTGAACTCATCGCCAACCCCCTGGTGTAGGATGGGTTTGAGCAGGTGCGATACCCATCATCCCGACGGGAACGGTGGGTTTCCCCGGCCGTCCGCCGGGTCAACCTACCCTACAGAAGCGAGGCGATGATCTCGCGATACGCCGCCTCTGGAAAGGCTTTCAAGGTTCTGGTGCGGACCGACCCCAACATTCCCAGCACGAGCGTAAACCGCGCCGCCACAGCATCGTCAGGAGCCTCGTAGATCAGAACCAGATCATAATCGCCCATGGTCATGTAGAAACCCTTGAATTCACCGCCCATATCCGCCAGCGCGCGCTTCGCACTGTCGAGCCGGCGCGGCGATTCCTTGACCTTTTGTGCGCCTTGTTCGGTCCAATTGGCGAGCATGATGTACGTCGGCACGGCCCACCTCCCTACTTCGCGGATCATCGACGTCTCGGCACGAATGCCGTCTGCCGGCGCGCAGACTACGACGGCAAAGCAGCTTTCTCTGCCGCGATGCGGTCGAGTTTGGCGGCCATGATAAAGTCGTTCTCGTGGAGCCCTCTAATCTTTTTGGTTTGGAGCGACACGGTAACAAATCCCCAGCCAAAGCGGATTTCGGGATGGTGCTTTTCGTCTTCGGCCAGTTCTGCCGCGCGCTCGACAAAACCAAAAGCCTCGCGGAAGTTTCCAAAGCGGTAGGTGCGTTCGATCCGCTTGGCATCGTCGAGCAGTGCCCAACCGGCCGCCTGGTCGCGGAGCCGTTCCGCCTCATCGGCGGCCAGCGGCGGAATGCCGCCGCGGCAGGGCGTGCAGTTTTTGTCGGCAAGCGTTGCAGCCATCGCGCATCCTCCTCAATTTAGGATCTACCATACCATCATACGCCGCGCGGGCGCGGAGACGATCGAATGAAGCACATGGTGAGCAGGCTGGCGGCCTTGGTGCTGGCGGCGATGTTGAGCGGCGGGCATATCGCGGCAGCGGGCAGCGGAACTTGGCAGGTCGTGTTGGCTGCCGGCGACGATCATCAGCCGGTCTTTGACGACGCTACCCTTGCGCTCGCAGAGCGTCTGCATGCCGCCGGGATCCCCGCAAAGAACATCCATCGGCTCAGCGCAAGCGCCGCTGAACTCCGCCGCGGCGTCGAACCCGCCACCGCCGAAAACCTGCTGCGGCGCATCGCCGGGCTCCCGGCGCAGCCAAGGGACCGTTGCTTCATCTTCCTGACCTCGCACGGCGAGTACAATGCCGGTGTGTGGCTCGCGCGATCGCAGAGGGCTCTACATCCCGAAGAGCTCGCCCAGGCGCTCTCACGCGGCTGCGCCGCAGTGCCGACCGTGGTTGTGGTGTCGAGCTGCTACAGCGGCGGGTTCGCGACCGGTGCGATGGTCAAACCAAACCGCATCATCCTGACCGCCTCCCGCCGCGACCGGCCGTCTTTCGGGTGCCAAGTCGAGCGCACCTACAGCTTTTTCGACGGCTGTTTTCTGCGCGCGCTACCCGCGGGCGACGATTGGAAAGCGGTATTCCGGGGGACAGCCCGCTGTGTCGCCCATGAAGAAAACGAACTCGACGAGCCGCCCTCCGATCCTCAGGCTTATTTCGGCGCTGCGGTCACGACGCTGTCCGCTCAATTTTAGAGCGTGATCCGAGGTTTCAGCGGGTCACGACGACGGGGCACGACCGCATCGGACGGGCGATTGTTCGGCGCGACATCGCGCTCGTAGCACCGCCGGACGACATCGGCAGTGCCGCCTTTGCCCGAACCCCGGTCTTGCCCCAACCCGGCGCGAACATCGGGACGTGCAAATAATCGATATGAAAATGAACGATGTCCAGGTAGGCGCCGCGGGCAAGGCGATTGACGTGCACGGTATGGTGGGCCAGCGGATCGCGGCGATTGGGATCAAGTCGCAGCGCTCTTGCGCACGGCGTCTCGGGCACCGCGTTGATCTACGTATCGCCACCGGCAAACCGAGTGACTTCGCGTCCTTGCCGTACCAGTTCCTCAATCCTCGCGCGAAGCGGCAAGTTTCCGCCCGCAGGGCGACTTGAACCGCGCGGCCGGCTGCTTAGATGGGAGACGTCTGCCGGATGCCGCTGCGCGGGTCTCGGCAGGGAGCGAGGTCGGGCCGTCGATCGGCCGGCCGGAGGTCATGTCGCTTCGCGGTGAGGATGTGATCAACCGTTTACCCACTCCTCCTCGGATTTTGTCCGAGCAAGTCGCGTCATCGCGGCCACACCTCCGATCAGGCCGGTCTACCGTTCCCTCGCCTCGTCGCCGGCGTTTGCGGTACCGCTTTAGCTAATCGATAGGAGGAGACAAAACCATGGCGCTGTCACAATACCCCTCATGGGGGTTCGACCCCTTTCTCGAGCTGCGCCGAATGCAGAGCGATATGAATCGCCTGTTCACTGGGTATAGTGCCGCCGCTGCGCGGGATTTTCCGCCGATCAATATTTGGCTCGGCGAAAACAGCGTCGTCGTGACCGCCGAGTTGCCGGGGGTCAAACGCGATGACGTGAACATCGGTCTCCAGGACGAGGTTCTGACCTTGGAGGGGTCGCGTCAGCCGCAATTGCGCGAGCAGGACGTCAAATGGCATCGCCGGGAGCGCGCCTATGGCAACTTCACGCGAACCATTCAGCTCCCGTTTCGGGTCGACCCAGAGAAAGTCCAGGCCCGCTACTCCAATGGCGTGCTTGAGATCGAGCTCGAGCGCATCGAAGCGGATCGGCCGAAAAAGATACAAATTCGCGCCGCCTGACCCGAACCGGAGGATGGAGAAATGGCCCAATCAGTTACGACTACCGAGCAGCATACCCCGCAGACCCAAGGCGGTGTCGAACGCCGCACTGCGCGGCCGGTCTACGTGCCGCCGGCCGATATCTACGAGACCCGCGACGCCCTGGTTGTGATGTGCGAGCTGCCGAGTGTGGCAACCGACGACGTCGACATCACGCTCGAGCGCAGGGTGCTGACGATCCGCGGCCGTGGCGCGAGCCAGCAGCATACCGGGTACCAGCAGGTCTACAGCGAGTATTCGGACGGCGATTACGAGCGCGTCTTCACGCTTTCGGAAGACATCGAGCGTGACCGCATCGAGGCTTCAGCGACGGACGGGGTGCTTTATCTCGTCCTA
>JAFAHP010000191.1 GCA_019237175.1 Alphaproteobacteria bacterium | reverse complement strand
ACGTCCCGAAAATTGCTCATCCCCCCAACCGACCCTGGTGTGCAACGCCGGTACACCCTACCACATTATGTGCAACTATGCCTTAAGTCCGACAGGCTGCTAGCCGAGGACGTGCGCCATTACGGGAAATGGATGCGTGACGAGGCTCAGCGCCGGATCGGTCATCTCTACCCGAAGGCTCGGCTCCCGGACGGCAGCGAAGCGACCGTCACGCCGCTGCAACGTTTCCGACTGCCCCAGGGCCAATCCCGAACCGACGGCCGACCCGCTTCTTCGGGTCGATCGAGATCGATATGGTGCGGCCGGTCGGAGCATTTGAAAACATCCTGAACGCGGTGGTCACGGAGCTGCAGCGCACTAAGGGCACCAAGGTCAAGCTGACGCTGGAGATCGAAGCAGACGCAGAGGATGGCTTTGGCGAGGCCGATATAGGCGTCGTTCGCGACAACGCCCGGCAGCTCAAATTCAAACCCGAGTCGACGGGGTTCGAATAAGACGGCATTCCAGCGTTATCAAAAGCAGATAGCGCGCCCGCTACGGGGCTGTGACAGCCGCTATTCCTTCTGGCGGGTGACGGGCCGGTCGAGGATCGGCCATTTCGAGCCGGTGCACTGCGGCCGCGACCGCAAGCCGTAGGCCCTCCTCGTTGAAAAACGATCCCGGGATCATGCACTGCGCGGCGAGCACTCGGCGGAACGCGTCGAACAAAGCCATGTCGGGCGCCGAGGCATCGCTCCAGAACTGATCGAGCTGACCCTGACAGGTCAGACCCGGCAGGCCGTACATCGCCTTGCCGAGTGCCATCACCGGCAGCCCATTCGCCAGCGCCTCGGTGCCGACCGTGCTGTTGACCGTGACGACGGCGTCGGCGCGGGCCAACACCCTCGACAAGTCGCCACCGTCCAGCACCGTCACCCGGTCCGTGACAGCCAGCTCGCAGCCGAGATGACCGATGACGCCGACCCAATCGACGATACCGCTGTCCAGCGGGTGCAATTTCACCACCAGCCTCGCCGTGGCCGGCGCATTCCGTGCGAACGAGCGCAGGACGTATTCGAGCGCAATATGGGTGGTACCAAACGGCGAATGGACGCGCATCTGGTAGTCGCAATCGAGCTGCAGCGGAAAAAAGTAAATCGGATGGCCGGTCAGTGTCTCGATCGCGGCGGCGGCTCGCCGCTCGTTTTTGCGTATCAATACAAGCCGCCGTAGCCATCCGGCGCATTCCACCAGCGGATGGTAGGGGCGGTGGGTACGAAAGTGAGGGAAGCGCCGGATCGCCGCCGCCGACGCGAGATCATAGAGAACGACCTCAAAGGCGCGCCGCCGGAAACTCCCCGGCACCCGCGGCGGCGGGCGCCAATCCGGGAGATCGCGGGCCTGCCGGCGATACCAATCGGGGTCGCGGGGCAGAGACGAATAACCGTTGGTCCCACCTTCTTCGAAGGTGATCCAATCCGGGCGGACGTAGCCCTCCTCGACCACGTGTACCCTTACCCGGCGCCCTGCCGCGACATGGATTGCCGCACGGTGCAGGGGCCGGCAATCACCGAACAGGATGATGTCGGTGACGGCTCTATGCACGAGCAAATGGTCGAGAAACTCCGGCCATTCGGCTTCGCGCCCGCAAAAGTCGACGGCATTGGGGAGGTTCCAGAACGCGCGGTCGCCGCCGTTGAAATTGACGCGATGCACCTCATAGCCGCGCGCCGCCAGGGCGGCGGCAAGACGCGCGAAAAATCGCGTCGCCATGCTCTGCAGAAAGAGAAAGATGCGATCGGCCGGGCGCCGCCTCTGCTCGGCGAAGATCGCGCGCGCGACCCGATCCGTCCCATGACGATCCAACCGGGTTTCCGTAAGACCAAGAGCGAGGCCGCGCGGATCGTCGTCATACCCGGTTTGGTTTCTATGCCCCTCAGAGGGGCGGCCAAATTCCATGGATGCCCGCGAAGTCAGATCTGTTCCAACAATTTCGTCAGCCCTGCCAGACCGGAACGACACCCGCCGGATCGCGAACCGACCGCCGTCGGATTTCCAACCGCAGGGCCTACGCCGACGAACCGTCAAAGTTCAGCAAATGCCTTCTCACTTATTCATAGAAATATACTCGTATTACGGGCAGCAAAGAATCCCATTCACGAATTGTTAGCGGTTATGGGGTTCGATCCGCCCAGGATTGGCTTTTCCAGTTCGGACGAAACGGGTCGATGGCGCGCATTCTCCTTGCCGAGTCGGATCACCGCATCCGTGAGTTTTTCGCCGGCATCCTTGCCGATTGCGGTCATGCTGTCGAGACCTGCGCGAACGCTGTCGAAGCAACCACCTCGCTGGCAACACGGTCGATCGATGTCGTGGTTAGCGACCTGGTGCTCGAACCCGGCGATCAGGCGAGCTTCGGGCGTGATTGTGCGGCGCTCGGAATCCCTACTTTTACCTTGAGCGGACGCAAATTCCGTCCCGATCTCTCGCTGACGCAGCGACCGCCGGCACTCCTCGAAAAACCGTTCCGCTTTGATGATCTTCAAAGCGTCCTCGACGCGGTAGCGTTAAAGCCGTAGCTGGGATCAGTGGTGGAGCCGTCGATTCGGCTCTCCACCAGATCTCCCGCTGCTCGCCCCTCATGCATTAGCCCGTGATCGCGCTGCGGCGCGCATAGAGCAGAAACTCTCGATTTCCTTGCGGCCCCCGTATCGGGCTCTCGACAAGGCCGACCACGCTCCAGCCCGGTTGCGCGCCGACCCAAGCGGCGGTGCGATCGCAAACCGCTTGGTGAACTGTGGGATCGCGCA
>JAFAHP010000144.1 GCA_019237175.1 Alphaproteobacteria bacterium | reverse complement strand
TATTTCGGCGAGAGCGCCGTCACGCTCGACACTGGTGTAGAGAACCTCAAACTCGGCATTGGGGCTCCATCGCCCGTGGGCAACCGAGCCGCGTAGAGGATCCCTGCCTTTACGAGCAACGCGCCAGACCTCTCCGCGAAACGGCTCGGGATCGATCGTTTCCAGCACATCGAGAAGGGCGCGGTCGTGAATGCGCCGGCCGACCGCCATGGTCAGGTGTAGGTTCCCTGGTCGAGGCTATCGATAACCGCTAGGACCTCGTCGGTTCGACCTTGATGGATCAGATCGATCGCCCGCTCGCCGTTCAACAACCGATGCTTGGCGTACAGCCAGACCCGGGTCTCGTCCGGGTTATAAAATTCCGCCAGCCGATCGACCACGTAGCGAAGGTCGGAGATCAGCCGCTGGGTCTTGGGGTGGGGATGGGCGCTGCCGGCACTCCATCGCGACACCGTCGCCGGCGATACAGCGGCGATGTTGGCGACATCAACACCCTTCAGCCCGCCCAGCTCTTTCAGATCATCGAGGATCTTGGCAACTGCGCTGGTCATCGTCATCGCCCTAGCACGGCGCTGATAAGTGCGCGGCTTCGAAGACTGCCCTCCGATACGCAAACCGGCCCGCCGCTAGGAGCGCTTCGACCTTCTTGTGGCTTGTGTGGCCGATGTGGAGGAACCCGGCGAGTGGCGATGGCCTTGGGTGAAACTGGAGGATCTCTGCCATCCACAGCCTTCCCGCTGAGAGCAACAAATTCATGCATTTTCGTTTCATGCTTACTATCTATGAAATAGATTCGTCAATAGCTGCACGAAGGAATTTTCCGTCGCCGCGGTGTATAGGGAGACGCTATCGATGTCTGATCGGGAGGCGGCATGGCACGATGGACATTCGATGATATTCCGTGGAACCGCTTCGATCGGTCGAAGGTCGATGTCGAGATCGTCCGGATCGTCAAGGCCGCTGCCCTCGTCGAATTCAACGGCGACGCCTACGCCCGACATCTCTGCCTGGTTTTTCACGACGATCCAGTGTTTCAGTCCAGTGCCAAGCGCTGGGGCGAAGATGAAGTCCAGCACGGACGGACGTTAGCGCACTGGGCGAGCCTCGCCGATCCGGATTTTGATTTCGCCGCCGCGTTCGCCCGCTTCCAAGCGGGGTTCCACCCCGATTTCGACCGTGACTCTTCGCGTCGCGGCTCGCGCGCCGGCGAGATGGTAGCCCGCTGCATCGTCGAGACCGGAACGAGTTGTTACTATTTCGCATTGCACGATGCCGTCGAGGAGCCAGTCCTCAAGGAAATCTGCCGCAACATTGCCGCCGACGAGGTGCGCCACTACAAACTCTTTCACCAAACCCTGATCCGCTACCTCGGAGCCGAGCCGATCGGGTTCTTGCGCAGGCTCGGCGTGGCCTTGGGGCGGCTTGCTGAATCACAAGACGACGAGCTTGCCTACGCCTATCACGCCGCCAACGAAACCGTCCTGCCCTATGACCGCCGGCGCTGCGCCCGCGCCTATGCGCGCCGCGCGTTTGCAGTCTATCGCAAGCCGCACGTCGTGCGCGGCGTCAAGATGCTGTTTCGAGCGCTCGGCCTCGCCGCCAACAGCCGCCTCGCGCGCGCCGCCGGCCATCTCGCCTGGGCTGTCCTGCGTCATTGCGCCGGTCGCGGCACCCACGCCGCCGCGTGCCGGCACTCACCGCGAAAAGCCCGCGCCAGATTTCAGCTATTAACGAATCTGGCGGCGTGCCTCTGCCGCTTGCTCGCGCATCGACTGCAGCAGCCGCGCTTCGGGAGTCGGCGCGCAGTTGGTGTAGCCGGCACCAAGCGCCTTTAGCTGCGCGGCGTTCCGCGGGAAAGCGGCGTGATTTAGCGGCAGAGCAAGGCGGGCGCCTGCACTCTTTTTTGCCGCTTCTCGCACCCTGTCGATCGCCGCCGCCAGCCGCGGATGGTCGGGCTCGCCGCTGACGCCAAGCGAGCGCGACAGGTCGGATGGGCCGACGGCCAGTAGATCGACACCCTCGACCGCGGCGATTTCGTCGATGCGCTCGACCGCCGCCATGTCCTCGATCATGCAGGCCAGCAAAATTTCGCGGTTG
>JAFAHP010000798.1 GCA_019237175.1 Alphaproteobacteria bacterium | reverse complement strand
CCGCCGCACCCCTGCGGGCGACGACCCCGAACAACAGGAACACACCGCTGCCGATCAGGTTGAAGGCGAGAATTTTGCGCAGCGGCTGAGGGTGCGTAATCAGACCGAATAGGCCCATCCCGACCAACATTGCGCTGCAAAAACCATACAGTATCACGGCGCTCATCGCTGCGGCTCTCGTTCTGGTGGCCCCGCAACCAGCAGAGCAAGCATCGCCGCAATCGATAGCGTCACCGGTATCTCGATGGTCAGGATCAGCAGCTTGGCATAAGAAGGCGGGTACGCCAGGAAGCTTCCGGCAATCGCAAAACCGGCGAGCCCAATTGCGAAGAATACCGCCGGGCCGGCGACGAGTAAGAGTCGCAACCAAGGTCGGCTCGTTGCAGGCGCGTCGACCAGCCCGGCCACCGCGGTGAGAATCCACATTGCGGCGAGTATCGTGGCGCCCTGGAATTCGCCTCCGGGCGCGACCGAGCCTATCCAAAAGATGTGGATCCCCACGAGTATCCCGACGGGCACCAGCAGCTGAGCAACAAAGGTCAACAGGCCATCCGGGTCGGAAAGCCCGCTGCCGCGCGGCAGTCCCCCCCAGAGACGGTCTGGTGCGAGCGACCACATGCCGAGCAGCGCGACCAACAACACGACCACCTCGAGCAATGTGTCGATTGCCCGAAACGCCATCAGTACGGCGGTAACGGGATTTAGGAGCCCGGTTGCTGCGATATTTGCCGCCGCCTGCGTCGCCAATGTCGGCGCTGGCTCGGGCAATAGCAGCAGGAGGGCCACGAGTCCCGCCGCCACGAAGGCACAGACGACGACGGCAGCAAGGCGCAGGATCGAACCAGGAGTCTCGCTGGCCGCTGTCATTCCGGCGCGGCCCAAGCGGGTGCTGGCGGCGAGCAACAACCCCCCTGTCAA
The DNA here is from genome assembly GCA_019237175.1 of Alphaproteobacteria bacterium. Lineage (GTDB taxonomy): Bacteria > Pseudomonadota > Alphaproteobacteria > ATCC43930 > CGMCC-115725 > AP-15. The sequence goes on along the minus strand of JAFAHP010000798.1, from coordinate 2,741 downwards.
TCCGCTGCCGAGCGCAGCCTCGGTCAGCGCTACATCAGGCGCCGCGAGACGCACCCACACCAGCGCGAGCAGCAGGCCGAAAGCAATAAAACCGACGACCGCGGCGAACGTGTCGCGCGCAGCGACGGTCCAGGCCGCTACTCCCAGGACCGATACAACGAGGACAGCGTCGAAAGCCACGGCGACTCGTCAAACGCGTGGTCCGCCCGCTTGGGCGATGCGCGCAATCAGCTGGGTGACGGCAGCTCCAGCCAGAAGCGCAAGGAGCCATACCGCGACAAGCTTGAGCCCCGCAAGCAGCCCCTCCGTTTGAAACAGCAGGCCGACGACGATCAACCCAAGGCCGAGATTATCTGCCTTGGTCAGCGCGTGCACGCGACTCAGCGCGTCAGGGAATCGGAGAAGCCCGACTGTTCCTGCCAAGAAGAAGAAGGCGCCGGCCGCGACCGCAAAAATCGTAAGGGCATCGAGCGCGAATCTCATCCCCTATTCGCATCCGATTGGGCCGCGTCGGTGAAGAGGGCGATCGAAACAAAGGCAGCCAGCAGTGCCAAAATCAGCGCCACATCAACCGCCGCAGGCAAATTCATTTCTTGCGCCAGCAATAAAAGTCCTGCGGTTCCACCGGTGCCGAGTAGCTGTGCTGCCATGATGCGATCGACCGTGCTCGGCCCGTGCAGGGTGCGGACCAACCCAAGCGCGACCATCGCGAGCACGAAACCCGCGGCACCCAGCAGGAAGTCAGCCATTATCTTGCTTCCAGCCAATGGCACTGGAGAACAGCGCTTCCTCTGCGGCGAGCTGCGCTGTTATGGGCTGCTCGACATCGAGGCAATGAATAAGAAGACCGCTACCCGGAGCTGGTCCAGTCGGGACTGTACCCGGCAGCAAGCTCATCAATGTGGTGAACATGTGTTGCGACGGACCGGGCGGCAGGCCCGTCTGATAGACCACCAAACCGGGGTGTAAGGGGAGTCGGGGATCGAGCGCGCGTCGAGCAACGTCGACTCCGGCAACCACTGATTGGCGCAGGAAGCGAAAAGTGAACCCGGCGAGGGAAGCCGGCCGCACGCTGACCGCGCCCGGCGGTAAGAACTGAAGGCTTACCCAAGTCGCCGCTAGGGCCGCGACGGCTCCGGGGGCCAAATCGACCGGGTTGCCCCCGGCAAGCACGAGCCAGAGAACGCCCAATCCAACTGCTCGCGCTATAGCAGGACGCAACAGCCCGGGGTCGCTGGTGCCACGCAATAGGCCGAATGGGCCCTTCATGGCATTTCCCGAGCGGGCACTAGCCGATTGGCTACCCTGGGCGCGGGCGATGGCGATGCCCTGCCACGCTCAAGCCCGGTTACGCAGGCGGTCGGCGGGACCAAGAGTGTCGGTAGCGAAGCGACGAGGAGACCCCTCATAATGGCAAAGGCCGTCGCCCCCCTAACGCAATCGGCGCGATCGGACTGAGCACCACGACCGTCGAAGGCGCCGCCAGCATGATCGGCCGGAACCGTGGGCAAGCCTCGATCACTGCTTCGTGCACTTCACTCCCGGCACGGCGCTCTCCTTCGATCTGCTCAATCGGGATGACGGCGTTTTCGGCGATCATGTCGATTAATGCGAGAATACCGAGAATAGCGAGAAACCCGAAAGGCTGGCCTGAAATCAGCCGCCGGGCGGACCAGCCTAGAGGCACGGCGCACAAGACAATAGCAAGCCGCTGAAAGCTCCTCAAGGTGGAACACAGCATGGTCATCGCTAGGAGCTGCTCGCCACGGGAGAGGCTCCCGGTTTCTGGAAACTGGAAGGGTCAGCGGCTCGGTTAGGGCAAGAACAGGGAGGCCAAAGCGCATGGCGAGCCCTTCCGCCAACAAGCGGCAAACAACATCTACGATTCGGCAATGGCACGGCCGCGGCGGTCAGCTTTTGATTTTCCATTCTCCGTCCGGCGTACGGCACCAGGTGAGACTGTAGTTGCGTGCTCGTCGGCCGGCGACGACGATTCGATGGCGCACCAAGTGACAAATCCTGCCGCCTGAGCGGAACACCCGGAGTATGGAGGACCTGCCCGAATTGTTTGACTGCGGATTGCTCCACGATTCGGAGCTTCCGATCTTTATCGGAACCGCCGCATTTAGCCGGGCCACGCTCTCCAGCAGCAATTGCTTGTCCTCGGTCGAGAGGCCAGGACCCCAGTATCCCCGGTGTGGGATGGCCTGAGCGTGTGCCGCCATCGGCAGTACAACGAACGCCGCTAGCGCAACCATAAAACGGCATCGTGACGTTCCTGAGCCGTTCCCCGCCTTTTGATACAGACTCTGATCCACCGCAATCAACTTCCGTTGTTTGCCCGGTTCTGTCGGTTGATTACAACGCCGATAATCGCAGAGCCTGCTGTGGCGTCGGGCGGACCCTGCTTACGGGATGCGCTCGACGGCATCGGCCGGCGGAAGCGCCAAACCGAAGCTCGTCATATTCCCGAGAGCCTTCGCGGGAGCAGGCCGCCGGAGGTCGCCAGCTAGCTATTTCTCATCGGCTCTGTCGTCCGGCGGCAAACCCTTGCTGGAAGGCTTGGTCCTGAGCCTGCCGGGATCGATCGACGAGAAGCCCGCCAAGCAGTCCGGCACCCGCCCCGGCAGCCGCACCAAGCCCGGCATTGCCGCCGATGGCGCCGGCGATAGCGCCGACCCCGGCGCCTGCTGCGGTGCCGGTCAGCGCGCGCTGCTGGGTCGGCGTCATATCGGCGCAGG
>JAFAHP010000688.1 GCA_019237175.1 Alphaproteobacteria bacterium | reverse complement strand
AGCGCCGGTGCCCAATGTCGATTTCCCGACGATCAGCGTGAGCGCGCAGTATCCCGGCGCCGATCCACGCACAATGGCCTCAGCGATCGCCACCCCGCTCGAACAGCAGTTCACCTCGATCCCGGCGTTGAGCCAGATGACGTCGTGGAGCGGCGTCGGCGTTACCTCGATCACGTTGCAGTTCGATTTGTCGCGCAACATCGACGCGGCGGCGTCGGACGTGCAGCAGGCGATCAATGCGGCAAGCGGCCTGTTGCCGAAGGATCTGCCAAGTCCGCCGACCTACCGCAAGGTCAACCCGGCGGACTTTGCCATCCTGATCTACGCCGTCCACTCCGACGCTCTCCCGCCCTACAAGGTCGATGATTACGCCAACAACGTCATCGCCGAACGGCTGTCGACCGAGCCCGGCGTGGGGCAGGTCTTCGTCTTTGGCTCGATGCCGTATGCCGCCCGCGTCCAGATCAACCCGGCATCGCTCGCAGCCAAGGGCATCGGCCTCGAGGACGTGCGCAACGCCCTGGTCAACGCAACGGTTAACCAGCCGAAAGGCGAGATCGAGGGCGAACACCAGGCGATCGCGCTCGACACCAACGATCAGCTGTTCGACGCCAAGTCTTTCGGGAACGTGATTATCGCTTATCGCAACGGCGCGCCGATCCGCATCAAGGATGTCGGCGAAGTTATCAACTCGGTACAGAATACTCGGCTCCGCTCGTGGTTCGAAAACCAGCGGGCGGAGGGTGTCGCTATCCAGAAAGCTCCCGGCGCCAACACGGTCGCCGTTGCGGACGATATCGAAGCGTTGATGCCAAAGCTCGAGCAGTCGTTGCCGCCGGCGGTGCACGTCGACCTGATGTCGGACCGGTCGCTGACGACGCGCGCTTCCATCCGTGACGTGCGATTCACGATGCTGCTGACAATCAGTCTTGTCGTCATCGTGATCTTCCTGTTTTTGCGAACCTTGTGGGCGACGGTGATCCCGAGCCTGGCTGTGCCGCTGTCGCTCGTCGCCACCTTCGGAGTCATGTATATCGGCGGTTTCAGCATCGATAACATCTCGCTGATGGGGTTGACGATCTCGGTCGGTTTTATCGTCGACGACGCGATCGTCATGATCGAGAATATCGTGCGGTACATCGAGCAGGGGATGCGCCCGTTCGACGCCGCGCTGCGGGGCGCAGGGCAAATCGGCTTCACGATCATCTCGATCACTTTCTCGTTGATCGCGGTGTTCATCCCGCTGTTCTTTATGGGTGGGATCATCGGCCGGTTGTTCCGCGAATTCGCCGTGACCGTAGCGGTGGCGGTGATGGCGTCCGCCATTGTGTCGCTGACCTTGACACCGGTCTTGTGCTCGCTGTTCCTAAAGCAGGAAGGACTTCATCCGAAGGGCCGCTTCAACCGCGTCGCCGAGCGCGTCTTCCAGGCGGCGCTGCGCGGCTACGACCGCGGGCTCAATTTCGTCTTCCGCCACCAGTTCCCGGCGCTGATCGCGACGCTCTCGCTGATGGTCGCGACCGGTTATCTCTACGTCGTGATCCCGAAAGGGTTTTTTCCGCAGCAGGACACGGGCTTCATCTTTGGCGAGCTGGATCTTCGCGAAGACGCTTCGATGATCCAGACCGACAAGATCCGGCGCCAGGTCGTCGATATCGTCAGGCACGATCCCGGCGTCGAGGGCGTCTTCTCTTACGATGGCGCAACGCCCTACAACCCCGCCGAAAACACCTCGCGCATCTTTTGGGGTTTGAAGCCCTACGACGAACGCGACGCCACCGCGGAGCAGATCATTCAGCGCTTGCGCAAGAAAGTCGCAGGCATCGAGGGCGCCAAATTCTTCATGCAGGTACCGCAAAACATCACCGTCGGCGGGCGGCTGTCGCGCACCCAGTACCAATACACGCTGACTGACACCAACAGCGATGAACTCAACCGCTGGGCGCCGATCCTCGAAAAGGAAATGAGGAAACTGCCGCAGCTGCAGGACGTTGCCTCCGACCAACAGATCGCCGCGGCGCACCTGGCGATCGAGATCGATCGCGACGCCGCCTACCGCCTCGGGCTGTCGATGAGCCAGATCGACCAGACGCTTTACGACGCTTTCGGCCAACGGCAGGTCGCGACGATCTATACCGCGACGAACCAATACAAGGTCGTGCTCGAAGTGCAGCCGCAGTTCCAGCAGGACCCGAACGTGCTTTCGAAAATCTATGTGCCCGGACCAAACGGCGCGCAAGTGCCGCTGAGCAGCTTCGCCCATTTCACGCGCAAGGCCGAACCCCTGCTTATCAGCCACCAGGGTATCTTCCCGGCGGTGACGCTGTCGTTCAATCTGGCTCCAGGCGTGGCACTTGGACAGGCGGTCGACGCGATTCAAGCGATCACCGAGCGCCTGCGGGTCCCGCCGACGCTGAACGTCGCGTTCCAGGGCACGGCGCAGGCCTTCCAGGCATCGCTGTCGTCGATGCCGCTTTTGGTCGCCGCGGCGATCCTCGTCGTCTATATCGTGCTAGGCATTCTCTACGAGAGCTACATCCATCCGATCACGATCCTGTCGGCATTGCCTTCGGCCGGTGTCGGGGCGCTGCTGCTGCTGTGGATTTTGCATTACGAGCTGTCGGTGATCGCGATTGTCGGCGTGATCCTGCTGATCGGCATCGTCAAGAAGAATGCGATCATGATGATCGACTTTGCGCTGCAGGCCGAGCGCATCGAAGGCAAGAGCCCGCGTGAGGCGATCCACGAGGCCTGCCTGCTGCGTTTCCGGCCGATCATGATGACGACATTCGCGGCACTGTTCGGTGCGATGCCGATTGCCTTTGGCAAGGGCGGCGGCGCGGAATTGCGGCAGCCACTCGGCATCGCGATTATCGGCGGTCTGCTGATCTCGCAATGGCTGACGCTGTACACGACCCCGGTCATCTATCTCTATCTCGACCGCTTTGCCCGCTGGATTGGTCGTCCTTATCGTCCGTCGCGGGTGGCCGAGGCTCTTTCGGGCGAGGGTAGGCCGGTGCTGGCGCGAGAGCGGCAGGGGGCGGAGTGACGGCGATGTTGCGTAACCACGTGATCACCGAACCCGCCGAGACGGCAACGCTCCCAGCCGCCGATCGCAGCTTTGGGTTTCTCGTCCACGACGTCTCGCGGCTGGTCAAACGACGGTTCGAGCGCGCGGTGCGGCACACCGGACTGCCGATTACCCGGCGCCAGGCGGCGGTGCTGCTCTATGTCGCCCGCAAAGAGGGGGTCAGCCAAGCTGAGGTGGCGAACTGGCTCGATATCGAGCCGATCGCGCTCGTGCGCATGCTCGACAAACTGTATGAGGAACGTCTCGTCGAGCGTCGCGCCCATCCGACTGACCGGCGCGTGCGGACGCTGTGGCTGATGCCGGCAGCGCGGCCGGTGGTCGAGCGCATCCTCGAAATCAACTTGTCGATCCGCGAGGAGGCTTTTGCCGGGCTCCCCGCCGGGGCGCGCGAGGCGCTGATCGCGGCGCTCGCCAGCGTTAAAGACAATCTGCTGCTGCAGGAAGAAGCCTCGAGCGAGCGTTCGGGAGGGGCCGAACTCACCGCCGCCGCCTTCGTCGATCGCGTCGTCGGCTAGTGCGGCCCGCGAAAGCTAGGTCGCGAGATAGCCACCATCGACCCACAGCTCGGCGCCGGTGATGTATGAGGCCTCTTCCGAGGCGAGAAACAGGACGGCGTTGGCAACTTCCTCTGGTCGGCCAGCCCGGCCCATCGGCACTTGGCGCAGCATCGCAGCGCGGACTTCCGGATCGGCGGTACGTCCCGACGAGCGCATCGGCGGCATCAGCCCGGGGTGCACCGAATTGATGCGAATATTGTCCGCGCCGTGTTGCACCGCCGCGGCCTTGGTCAGGGTACGTACCGCGCCCTTTGAGGCATTGTAGCCGACATGCACCCCGTGCTGGCCGGTAATACCCGAAATCGACGATATGTTGATGATTGCGCCGCCGCCCTGGGCTTTCATGACAGGGATCGCGAACTTCATGCCGAGAAAGACGCCGCGGGCGTTAACCGCCATCAACCGATCCCAGGCAGCGGCATCGAACAGATCCTCGACGGCGCTGCCGCTCAGCCCGGCATCGTTTACAAGAATGTCGAGGCGGTTGTAGGCGGCGAGCGCCGCATCGACCGCCGCCTTCCATTGCGCCTCGTCCGCTACGTCGAGACGGTAAAACATCGCCGCACCGTTCGCTCGCGTGATGTCGGCGACAACTCCCTTGCCCTCGTCCTCTAGCACATCGGCAACGACGACCTTGGCGCCTTCGCCGGCAAAGATCCGCGCCATGCTTGCGCCCATTCCGGATGCGGCACCCGTGATCAGCGCGACCTTGTTTTCGAGCCTCATCGGCGATTCTCCCTCAATAAATAGCGTTGCCCCCGCATTTCTTCCTCTTACCTTCCGGGGGCCTGTTGAATTGTGGCTAAACGACCCCGATCTGCCGTCGCAACTCATCGGTGAACAGGGTGTTCGGGATCATTGCGCGCACGCCGTGGACGATGTCAACGACGTGGGTGCCGCGGAGGCGACCGCGAAGAGCGCGCCCGATTGAAGCTGCTCGCCTGAAACGATTGTCGCCGCCGGCGTCCGCGCGCACTTCAATAGTGGTGCAATTGCTGCCGGTCGATCTTGTCGCGGTGCAGCAGCCGATCGGCGGTGCGGCGCGCTCTCCTTTGATGTCTTCGCGCAGGATGCCCGTCCCATTTTCGTCACCGGAACCAGACAGACTGCTGCAATGGTGCTGATGTGCGAAGGTTCTGACCTCGGCTTGGTGATTCCGCGCCTTCGCAATAACGGTCGCTCCCTGGGATGAGAAACGGGACGTTTGGTTGCCGATAGCAAATCAACTCTGCCGCTCAACGGCAACAGCTCGAGATCAACCCCCTGCGACCTCGGCCCGATAGCAATTGAGATGGTCGCTGCCTTTCTGAGCGAAGGGATGCTCCCGGCGAGAAAATCGTTAGAATGTCGCCGCTGAGAAGCGAGACCGGGAAAGCTATGCAGTATCGCGGGGAAGTCGATTACATCGTCGTGGGCGCGGGTTCGGCCGGCTGCGTCTTGGCCAACCGTTTGAGTGCGGATGTGCGCACAAGGGTGCTTTTGCTCGAAGCCGGCGGGAAGGATACGAACCCGTGGATTCATATCCCGGCCGGCTTTTACCGCAACATTTATCATCCAAAGATCACCTGGCAGTTCCAAACCGAGCCGCAGCCCGAATTGGGTGGCCGCCGTCTGCCGTGGCCGCGCGGCAAAGTCTTGGGCGGGTCGAGCTCGATTAACGGCCTCATTTACATCCGCGGCCAGCGTCAGGATTTTGATCAGTGGCGCCAGCTCGGTAATGCCGGCTGGTCGTATGAAGACGTGTTGCCGTATTTCCGCCGTGCCGAAAACCAGGAGCGCGGTGCTGACGACCATCATGGCGCCGGCGGGCCGCTCGACGTCACCGATCTGCGTGGCGAGCACGAATTGCATGACGCCTTTATCGCCGCGGCGGAGCAGGCTGGCTATCGCCGCAACAGTGATTTTAACGGGAGCGAACAGGATGGTGTTGGCCCGCTACAGGTGACCGTGCGCAACAAGCGGCGCTGTAGCGCCGCGGTCGCCTATCTGCGACCGGCGCTCAAGCGGTCTAATCTGAAGGTTGAAATCAATGCCCTCGCCCACCGTGTCGTGTTCGACGGTCGCCGCGCGATCGGCCTCGAATACGCCCAGAACGGTATCGTCTACCAAGCACGGGCGCGGTATGAGGTGATCCTGGCGGGCGGTACGATCAACTCGCCCCATCTCTTGCAGTTGTCCGGCGTCGGCCCCGGCGACCTGTTGCAGAGCTATGGCGTCCCCGTCGTCCATGACTTGCCGGGGGTCGGCGAGAATTTACAGGACCATCTGAACTCGCGCGTTGTCTACCGTGTGCGCCGCGCGAATACATTAAACGAGATCTCGCGCAACTGGCGGCTGCAGGCGCGCGCCGGGCTCGAATGGGCGTTCCAGCGGCGCGGTCCGCTGATGATGGGAGCAGCACCGATCGGGCTCTTTGTGCGCACCCGTCCCGGCCTCGAGTCTCCCGACGTCCAGTACCAGTTCCTGGCCGGCAGTTTCGTCAGGCCGGGTGAACAAATGCACGATTTCCCGGGCTGCCAACTGACCTGCATTCCGTGCCGGCCGGAAAGCCGCGGCTGGATTCGGATCCGCTCGCCCTACCCGGCGATCCCTCCGGCGATTCAGCCCAATTATCTATCGACCCAGACCGACAAGGACACGCTGATCGCGGGGTTGCGCATCGCGCGAGAGGTGTTTGAGAGCCCAGCGATGGCAGCGCTCGTTGCCGGCGAATTCTTGCCGGGACCGGCGACCGACACCGACGAAGAATGGCTTGAGCACATCAAAGAGACCGCCGGCACCACCTTTCACCCGACCTCGACCTGCATGATGGGGAGCGGGGAGGCTGCCGTCGTCGATACCGAGTTGCGCGTGCGCGGCGTCGACGGCCTACGCGTGATCGACGCCTCGATCATGCCGGCCGTAGTCTCTGGCAACACCAACGCAACGGTGATCATGATTGCTGAAAAAGGCGCTGATATGCTTCTCTCCGACCGCACCGGCACCCGCAGCGCGACGACAACCACGCCCGCCATTGTCGCATGAGTTGAGCCGGAATAATTCCAGCTCTCGGCGCCGCTCCCCAAACAGGCAAGTTGGCGGGGCGTCAGCCCTCGCTCGGGGTCGCCGCGGAACGGGTCGGGTTGAGCCGCGCAGGTAGCGCCAAGGCCAGCGCCAAGCAGACGATCGCGACCAGGCCGGCGACGAGGTAGACATTGTGCAGTCCAGCGGCGATGGCTTCGCTGACGCGGACAATCATCACGGGGCTGAGCCCCTGTCGGCCGGTCGGCTGCAGCAGCCGGTTGACCGCGTTACCGGCCTCGGGGATATAGCGGCCGACGCCAAAGTTCAGGATCGCGCCGAACACCGCAGCACCTACCGAATTGCCGACGATGCGCATAAACATGATCGACGAGGTGGCCGCACCCCGCTCGCCATAGCCGACGCTTGCCTGGGTCGAGACCAGAAACGACGTGTTGCAAAAACCCATGCCGACGCCGATCATCAGCGAGCCGACAACCGGCCAGAATAACGCGCTCGTCGGGCCGATCGTGATCAGCACCGCGGCGCCGACAATCAGCGACAAACCGCCGACCGTCGCCGCTTGCCGGTAAGAAGTGCGAATCATGAGCCTACCCGCAGCGACGCTGGCGAAGGTCCAACGACCGAAGCAGAACCGAGTGCGATCCCTGCTGCCGTAGGGCTGCGCCCCATGGCTCCTTGCACATAGAGTGGCAGAAAGCCGTTGATCGACATCATGACGATCCCGGCGGTAAACCCGCTGAAGCTGCCGACTGCGATGACACGATGGCGCCACAACCGCAACGGCAGGATCGGTTCAGCGGCGTCGCGCTCATGCGCCGCTAGCCCTGCGAGCGCTCCGATGCCTGCTACTGCGAGTGCCGCGATCGTCGAAGCATCAGCCGAGTTCCCGAACTCGACGATGGCGAGCATCAGTGCACCGGCCCCGAACATCATCAAGGCAGAGCCGAGGTAGTCGAGGCGATGGCGACGCGGCACCCGCCGTTCATGCAGGAACAGAGCGAACATCACGAATGTGATGGCCCCGATCGGCAGGTTGATCCAGAACACCAAAGACCAGGTTACTTGCTGCACTAATAAAGCGCCGAGCATCGGGCCGATGATCGCCGCGACCCCGAAGACACCAGAGATGTAACCCTGGATCCGGGCACGCTCTTCGGGCTCGTAGATGTCGCCAATGATCGTGGTTGCAATCGGCTGGATGGCGCCCGCACCCGCACCCTGCAGCGCGCGGAACAACACCAGCGGCACCATCGCCCAGGCGAGGCCGCACAAGGCCGAGGCAACCAGAAACAGTCCGGTCCCCGCAAAAAACACGCGCTTGCGCCCGTAAAGATCGGCGAGCCGCCCATAAATCGGGATCGTCACCGCCTGGGTCAGCAAATACGCGGCAAACGCCCAGCTGAACAGCCGAAACCCCCCGAGCGCAGCGACGATGGTCGGCATCGCGGTGGCGACGATCGTGCTCTCCATCGCCGCCATAAACGTCGCCATCATGACCGCCGTCAGCACCAAGCGCCGCGCGCTACGGGCCTCGTCCGAGTGATAATGGCGGACTTGCTGGCCGGTCACGGATTTGTCGGTCAAATCGTCCCCATTCGCCAGGCGAAAGAAGCCTCTGTAGCGAAGCCTCGCGTCGGACAGCAACAACGCAAAGACGCAAACCAGCAATGCATAAAATTTGGGCAAGGACGAGTAGGCAGCAGCGCTGTCCGCTGGCGCCCTGGCAAACGATAGGGGAACGGATCTTGATCGAGCCCGTGAGTACTTATCACGTTATCCATTGGGTGAGACAGGCACAGTTGATCCTGGGGTCGGCTTGGCGTCGGCGCGTCTGTTGCGCCAACTCAAGATCCAAACGACCGCCTGGGCAGGAGCGAGATCGAACCCAGTAGTGAAATCGACGCGCTGGTCTCGATTATTCGCGATGATCTGCGTGTCCAGCCGCAACGGCAAATCCGGGATGCGATCGGCGACACGGTTCAAGGAGCGCCGGTCCCGTCGGTGGAAGCCCCCGACGCTTCCCGCGAACTGCTTGCACCGCCGACGGAATAGCGCCGGCGGAGTCGGCAGCTTGCGCGAATATTCCTGCGGCCT